>NZ_JBBMXH010000032.1:0-41594 GCF_037996725.1 Xenorhabdus entomophaga | reverse complement strand
AGAGCGTTGGCAACCGGAAGTCTCTTCCGGGTTGCGAGGCTGCGTATCTTACGCTTTTCGCCTCCGGAGTCAAGCGTTTATTTTCACTTTTCTCCCCCTTTCCTCAGCGGCCTGTGTCAGCTCAGCGTCGGTCAGTGGTGGCGCATTATAGGGAGTTTTACGGCGCTGACAATAGTTTTTTTTGCATTTTTTTTCTGTTCGTGTTTTTTTTCAACAAATATGACGTTTTTGTTCTTTTTACACCCTAAAACTGATGAAATAGACAACAATTATTAAATCAATGCAGTAGGATAACAAGTTGAATAAAGGGGAGGGATGATATCCATGCAGTTAAAAGAACAAAAAAATGTGGAAAAAAGGAATCTGTCCCATCTTTTGGCTGAACAAATAGGCCAGCAAATTCTTTCTGGTGAGTATACCGCTGGAAGTCTTCTGCCTGGCGAAATGGAATTGACTAAACTTTTTGATGTCAGCCGCACGGCTGTACGGGAAGCAATAAAGATTTTAATCGCTAAAGGAATGTTGTTATCCCGGCCCAGAATCGGTACACACATTATGCCAGCCAGCCACTGGAACTTTCTTGATCAAGATTTATTGAGGTGGTGGCTAACTCCTTCTAATATTAATGAGGTCATGACACACTTCCAACAATTGCGTCTGATTATAGAACCACAAGCCTGCTTTTATGCCGCCATCAACGCATCCCATATCCAAAAACAAATCATGTCCTCCTTAATCAAAGAGATGTACTTATTGGCTAAGCAATTTGATCGTGAAAAATGGATAAAGGCGGATCAACAACTGCATCACATCATTTATCAGTCTTGCGGCAATCCATTTCTTGGCTCTTTTGTTAATTTGTTGCAGCCCGTGTACCAACACTACTTTGAAAAAATCATTTCAGGCAAATCCTTCCGCCTGAAAGCACATAAAGCGATTGTTGATGCAATTATCCACGGCGACAGCCAACTGGCTTTAACGGAATGCCACAGGTTACTAATAACCAGCGAATAGTTTAATGTATTAAAATATCTTGTATTGACTAATTATCGATTCACTACAAAATAAAATGGGATCTCTGATGGTTAAATCCGCACGCAATATGTCGGGCTTGCCTTGGGTTGCAGCCATGGCTTTTTTTATGCAGTCTTTGGATGCCACAATTCTTAACACCGCACTACCGGCAATTGCTAAGAGCCTCAATCATTCTCCACTAGCAATGCAACCTGCTGTTGTTAGCTATACTTTAACTGTGGCGATGCTGATACCCGTCAGCGGTTGGTTGGCTGATAGATTTGGCACTCAACGAGTATTCATTTATGCCGTTTCTTTCTTTTCATTAGGATCACTCGCTTGTGCTTTGTCCCACAATCTCTCTTTATTAGTCATTTCCCGGGTGATTCAAGGGATAGGTGGGGCCATGATGATGCCTGTTGCACGTCTGGCATTATTGCGAACATACCCACGCAGTGAACTGTTATCTATTTTGAGTTTTGTTACCATGCCTGGGTTACTGGGACCGATTTTAGGCCCAGTGTTCGGTGGCCTGTTAGTCACTTATGCCACATGGCATTGGATTTTCATCATTAATATACCCATCGGTTTGTTAGGCATTATCTATGCCATCAAGCACATGCCTAATTTGACCATGCCAAAATGTCCTTTCGATTTTCTGGGATTCATATTGTTTAGTATGGGATTGGTGATGATTTCAGTCAGTTTTGATTTGCTTGGTAACAATTCATTCGCTGGCTATATTCCTGTGGCGTTGTTAGCTAGCGGTGTCATTATGCTGTTAGGGTACATTTTCCATGCCAAAAGGCATCCAGATCCCCTTATCGACCTCCGACTGTTTCAGACACACACATTCTCAATCGGTATCGCCAGCAATATTGTGACTCGTTTAAGTACAGGTTCGCTCTCATTTATCATTCCGTTAATGCTACAAGTCGGGTTTGGGTACTCAGCGGTGATTGCCGGTATCATTATGGCCCCAAATGCTATTGGATCTATCTTCGCCAAATCATTTGTTACCAAGATACTGACTAAGTTTGGATATCGAAGTACGCTTATCTGGGCCACGATTATTATTGGTGTGATGATTTCACAGTTCTCTCTACAGACACCGGAAATACCTGTCGCATTTTTGATAATCCCTCTATTTATATTGGGGATGGCGATGTCTACACAGTTCACAGCAATGAATACGATTACTCTTGGTGATCTAAATGATAAAAATGCAAGTGCTGGTAATAGTCTGCTAGCGGTCACTCAACAGTTATCCATCAGTTTTGGGGTAACCATCAGTGCCGCCGTTCTTCGGTTTTATGAGTCAATGGAATATGGCTCAACTGTGAGCCATTTCCACTATACCCTGATTACGATGGGTATTATTACCTTGATTTCTTCTACTGTATTCCTGTTACTGAATAAAGAAGATGGCAATAATTTAATTAAGAAATAACGTCACTATCGGCTGGCAACGGAACTACGCTCGATCAATTTTGGCGTCAGAATCAGTTCCTTGGGTTCGCTTTCCGGATTATCCATTCGATACAACAAGCTATCAATCGCCAGCTTACCTAATTCATCTTTTGGCTGATGGATAGTCGTCAACGGAGGGATAAGATAAGGTGCTATTGCAATATCATCATATCCGATAATAGAAATATCATCCGGCACTGAGAGGCCCGCCTGATATAAGGCCTGATATGCACCAATCGCCATAGCATCATTTCCTGCAAACAAGGCTTCTGGTGGGTCAGGTAGTTGGAGCAGCTGCTTCATTGATGAAAATCCACCAGCAAATTCAAAATCACTGTAGACCTCATAGCCTGCTGGAATTTCCAAGTCAGCGCTTTGCATTGCTTTTTGATATCCAGCCAAACGCTGACAGGCAGGTGTTTTATCCTGTGGGCCAGTAACACAGGCGATCTTACGAAAACCTCGATTAATCAGGTAATTGGTCGCCATTTCTCCCCCTTGCAGGGAGTTATCCTTGATAATGTCATTGGAAATATCAAATGGTGACCAATCCATTATTACCATCGGTACCAATGGATAGCGACGAAGAACATCACTGGATGGACGCTGAGTTTCAGCGCACATGATTAATAAGCCATCAACACGCTTTTGCAGTAATGTTTCCATACTGCGGGACATCCGGGTAACGTTACCTTCGGTATTACACAAAATTAAACTGTATCCCCGTTCGTAACAGTTCCTTTCTACACCCCTGACAACTTCGGAATAAAACGGGTTATCACTGGTAGTCACCAACATACCAATGGTTTTAGTTTGTTTGATTTTCAAACTTCTTGCCAATGCAGAAGGGGCATAGTTGAGTTCTTCGATCGCTGCATTGACTTTCTTTTTCACGTTTTCACTGACATAGCGGTTCTCATTAATCACATGGGAGACCGTTGATGTCGATACACCCGCAAGACGGGCAACGTCCTTCATGGTAGCCACAGTTAATCCTGTTCAGATAGAAATGTATCAATTTCATTTCGCCACGGAATTGCAGGCTGCGCTCCCTCACGTGTCACAGCTATCGCAGCAGCAGCATGAGCAAAGCGGATCGCCGACAATATGTCTTTTCCTTCCAGCAATCCCGTTACCAAGGCGCCATTAAATGTATCCCCAGCAGCAATTGTGTCGATCGCTTTTACTTTAAACCCGGGAACAATTTTTCCTTCCCTGCCTTTTTCACTCAGCCATACACCTCGGCTACCCAGTGTGATAATGACGATTTCTATACCCTTATCATGTAAAGCCTGAGCGGCTTTTCCTGCGCCTACATCATCTTTCACGGCAATGCCTGTTAAGCATTCGGCTTCAGTTTCGTTAGGTGTGATGATATCCACCAGTGAAAGCAATTTTTCTGAGATTTTTTGTGCCGGAGCGGGATTCAGGATTACTTTGGCGTGATGCTGCTTCGCCGTTTCAGCAGCAAGTTGGACGGTTTCCAACGGTGTTTCAAGCTGCAACAGCAGTGCATCAGCCTCTTTGACGGACTGCTCATGACGGTGAAAATAATCAGGAGATAATGCTCCATTTGCCCCTGCGTTAATGCCAATCACATTTTCACCCTGCTGATTGACAAAAATAAGGGCAACTCCCGTTGTTTCCCCTTCAATAGCCTCAATTGATGAGGTATTGATATTATCTTTCACCAACTGTCGGCAAACACGATCCCCAATATCATCCTGACCAACGCAAGCAATAAATGTAATATCAGCACCACAACGACCAGCAGCAACAGCCTGATTTGCCCCCTTTCCTCCAAATGCAACTCTATATTGTTTCCCTTTCACCGTTTCCCCTGGATGAGGAAAAGCTTCGAGGTTCAAGATGTGATCTGCATTGACGCTGCCCATCACGACAAGTTTTGCCATACGCATTACATTTATTCCTGTTCAGCTACTTCTGTTCAGCAATGATACAACCATCAAGATCGATGGCTGTATGGTAATACTGATTATTTTTTGATAACTAATTCCAGCTCAACCGGAATGGTAGCGTCAACTTTTTCACCTTTCAGTACCTTATCTGCGACTTGTACACCAATAATGCCAATCTGGTCTGGGCGCTGTGCGATCGTTGCGCCCAATTTACCACTCTGCACAGCCTTAAGAGCATCGTCAGTACCATCAAATCCGACCACCAACACATCTTCTTTATTGGCTGCCTGCAACGCTCGCAATGCACCAAGAGCCATTTCATCATTTTGAGCGAAAACGGCTTGCACTGACGGATGAGCTGTCAGCAAGTTTTGCATGACATTCATTCCCTTTGTACGATCATAATCAGTGGGCTGACTAGCCAACATATTGAATTTGTGCTTTTGGGCTGCCTGACCAAAACCTTCACCACGTTCGCGTGCACCTGAAGTTCCTGGAATACCTTCTAATTGAATGATCTTGACATTATTACCTAATTTTCTAGCGATAAAATCAGCTGCCATTTTGGCGCCTAAACGGCTGTCAGAAGCAATATAGCTGATAACTTCACCTTTGTTCGCCATACGGTCAAGCGTAATAACAGGAATATTCGCCTTATTTGCCACGATCACTGCATTGCCAACAGCATCCGAGTCGGTTGGGTTAATTAACATCAATTTTATGCCACGAACCGTCAAATCCTGCACATTGGCTAACTCTTTTGCTGGATTATCCTGAGAATCAAGCACAATCAGGTTGTATCCCAATTTATCAGCTTCTTTTTGTGCGCTATCTTTCATTGTGACAAAGAAGGGGTTATTCAGGGTTGAAATAACCAATGCAATGCTATCTTTCGCCAGTGCATTAGCACTCATAGCGGCACTCAATGCCACGGCGGAGAGAATAGTTGCCAGCTTCTTCATTTTCATGTTGTTTTTTCCTGTAGGGTAAGGTTATTTACTGCTTTTGTTATCAACCAAGACCGCAAGTAAAATCACAACTGCCTTGACGATCATTTGGTAGTTGGAAGAAATACCCAATAAATTCAAACCATTATTCAGAAAGCCTAAAATCAGCGCACCTATCAACGTCCCAACAATCCGCCCTTTACCTCCAGCCAGACTGGTCCCACCCAGCACAACCGCTGCAATGGCATCCAGTTCATAACCACTTCCTGCCATCGGTTGGGCAGAAGATAATCGGGCAACTTCAATGATGCTTGCCAATGCTGCCAATAGACCACATAGGGAATAAACGATTATTTTTATTTTATCAACATTAATACCCGATAAACGTGTTGCAGATTCATTTCCGCCTAATGCGTAAATGTAACGACCAAGACGAGTGTGATGAAGGACAAACCAAGCCGCTACAAAAACCAGCAACATAATCCACACAGGTGTCGGTATTCCCAAAGGACGCCCAATACCGAACCACCCAAACAGGTCAGCATTGTTACTGAACCCCGTATTAATCGGACTACCATCGGTATAAACGCGAGTGACTCCACGCAACAAGAGCATCATTACCAATGTCGCAATAAATGCCTGAACCTTGCCTTTTGCAACAATCACACCTGTACAGGCACCAATGGCTGCCCCCAATACCAATGCTCCCGCAACGGCGACCAAGGCGTTGCTGTCTGTACCTACCATTGATGCCGCTACTGCGCCTGTCAGAGCCAACAGAGAACCAACAGACAGATCAATGCCCGATGTCAGGATCACCAGTGTCATCCCCACCGCCATGATGGCATTGACAGAGGTTTGTTGGAGGATGTTAAAAAGGTTATTTAATGTGAAAAAGTTAGGGCTAAGGGAAGAAACCACCGTAATCAGCAATAAGAGTGCAATCAGTGACTTCTGCTCCATCAACCATGCTTTCGTAAACCAACGTCTGGAGGCTGGCGCTGTATTAGAACTCATATCCATTATCCTTGACCATTCTCTTTTAATTGACCGTATTTTGTTTATCGATAGATTGTGTGCTGTCAGAGAGTGCACTGATAAATTGTTTGCCAACGGCAGCAGCCATCAACACTTCCTGAGAGACATTTTCCACACTGAATTCCCCACTGATGCGGCCTTCATGCATAACCAGAATACGATCACTCACTCCCATTACTTCCGGCATCTCAGAAGAAACCAAAATAATGCTCAAGCCTTCTTTTTTAAACTGATTGATCAGCTGGTAAATTTCTTTTTTTGCCCCTACATCCACACCTCGAGTTGGCTCATCAAGGATCAACACCTTTGGACGTGTCATCAATCCACGGGCAATAGCAACTTTCTGTTGATTACCACCGGAAAGCAGCCCTATTGTTTGTTCCATTGAAGGGGTTTTTATATTAAATAACTTGATGAAATCGGCAACGGCTTTTTGTTCTGCGGAATGGTGCAAGAGGCAGGAATTTCGACTGAAATAGCGTAACGCAGTAAGGGACATATTTTCTTTGACCGACATGCCTAAAACCAATCCATCCTGTTTGCGGTCTTCCGAGATATAGACAATGCCATTGGTTAGCCCCTCCTGTGGATTGCCAATCTTGAGAGGCTTGCCATCAAGTAAGATCCTGCCGGCTGTTTTCGGCAATGCCCCATAAATCACCTTCATCAATTCAGTACGACCAGCCCCCATCAAACCTGAGATCCCCAAAATTTCTCCGCTAAACAGAGAAAAGCTGACATTGTTGATCCCCGATCCAGAAAGATTTTCGACTTCCAGCCGTTTTTCTCCCTTTGGTAGATCCAAGCGAGGATATTGATCCTCCAACTTGCGTCCCACCATCATTTCGATCAAACAATCCTCTTTTAGGGTACGAACGGGCTGCTCACCAATAAATTGCCCATCGCGCAATACCGTCACATCATCACAAATTTTAAAAAGCTCTTTCAGGCGATGGGAAATATAGACAATGCCACATCCCTGCGCTTTCAGTTCACGTATGACATGAAACAAGGATTCAGTTTCCGTATCAGTCAAGGAATCCGTAGGTTCATCCATAATGATGACTTTGGATTGGAAACTCAGCACCTTGGCAATTTCTACCATTTGTTGTTCACCAATGGATAATTCAGAAACAAGCCGATGACTGCTATAACGGATATTTAGACGCCTCAGCAAGTGATCGGCTTCTTGATACATTTTTTTCCAGTTGATAACGCCGAATTTATTGACGAATTCACGGCCCAAAAAAATGTTTTCAGCAATCGTTAGTTGGGGGATGAGGTTTAGCTCTTGATGAATAATGCCAATACCAGATTCCTGAGAGGATTTAGGGCCAGAGAAAGCCATATCTTGCCCAAGATAGCGGATCGTGCCAGTATCTTTTGTATAAATACCGGTCAAAATTTTCATCATCGTGGATTTGCCGGCACCGTTTTCGCCGACTAATGCCATCACTTTCCCGGAATAAACACGCAGTGCGGCTCCTGACAATGCTTTTACCCCAGGGAAAGCCTTATCAATCCCCTTTAGTTCCAGTAATGGCTCCATAATAACCTCAGAAAGTTACGCCAGAACAAAGAAGGATATTTGCATAGGGGGAACACTCTCCCGTGCGAATAACTGCTTTGCTCTTCTCTGTTTTCTCTTTCAGAATGCTATGACTGACATACTTTATCGCAATTGCATTTCCCTGTTGTATTTCGAGATCAGCAATACGCTTAATGATTTGCTGATGTATTTGCGGATTGTGCTCAATAATTTCAGAGGCCAGAATGGCCTCTTCAACTTGAACTTCCTGAACAACCACATCAAACACAGATAGCAGATCGGGTATTCCCTGGGTTAGCGCTAAATCAATTCGTTGGGTAGACAACGGAATAGGTAATCCCGCATCACAGATAGTTATCTGATCCGTATGCCCCAAACGAGAAATAACGGCTGAAATATCAGAATGTAATAAAACGCCTTTTTTCATATTTATAAACTCCTTGGCGAAACGTTTCGCCAGAGAGCCATCATATAAAGGTCAATATCAAAGACAACATGATTGATACGAAAATGTGATCATCATAAAAACGTTTAGGGCGGAGACAAATAAAAGAAAAAAACTAACTTATTGAATAAGTTAGGCTAAATCGTTTTTTTAAAATATACCATTAAAGTTTAATAAGCCATTATCAAAATCTTTGCATAGATTGAATTTTACCTATAAATAAAGGAAGGTAACTATCCGAGCCATGGTGTCAATAATATGCAATTGGTCGAGAAAATATCTCAGTTATGCCAGCATCTGGAAAGTGGCTTATACGAAAGAAGACAAGCCATTCGCCTTTGTTTGCTGGCCGCTTTATGTGGAGAGAGCATTTTTCTCCTTGGTCCCCCCGGCATAGCTAAGAGCCTGATCGCCCGTCGGCTCAAGTTTGCATTTCAAAATGCACGCGCTTTTGAATACCTCATGACCCGTTTTTCCACTCCAGAAGAAATCTTCGGCCCCCTTTCCATTCAAGCGCTCAAAGACGAAGGGCGTTATCAACGCCTTACCGAAGGCTATTTACCTGAATCTGAGATTGTTTTTTTGGATGAAATTTGGAAATCAGGCCCGGCTATTCTGAATACGCTACTGACCGCAATCAATGAAAAGAAATTCAGGAATGGCATTCAGGAAGAGCAGCTGCCAATGCGTTTACTGGTTACTGCATCCAATGAACTTCCCGATACAGATAGCGGTTTAGAAGCGCTCTATGATCGTATGTTGATCCGGATTTGGCTGGACAAGATTCAGGAAAAGAAAAATTTTCGGGCTTTGCTGACTGATCGGAACAACGAAAATGGCAACCCCATCCCTGCCTACATTCAGATCACTGATGATGAGTTTCATCAATGGCAAGACAAGATCAGCCATATATCTTTGCCAGATCATATTTTCGAGCTGATTTATCAGCTACGTCAGCAAATAAATGCTACTGGAAATATTCCTGGCATTTCAGATCGCCGCTGGAAAAAATCTATCCGTTTACTACAGGCCAGTGCCTTTTTCAGTGGCAGAAATGAGATATCTCCGCTAGATATGGTGTTATTAAAAGATTGCCTATGGCACGATTTGCATGATTTAAAATTTTTATCCCAATTCTTACATGCTTTATTGACAGAACAGGCTTATCTACAACATTCCCTTATGCAAAAAATGGAGAAGTTATACCAGCAATGGGTACAATCCAACCAAGACAAAAATGACCTTCATCCCCTGAAATTAGTCACCAAATCCTCTCTGTTTGGTCGCAAAACCCTTTATTCACTGCCCGAAGATATTACAGATGAAAAGCTGACTCTGTTTTTACATCCTTCATTAAACATGCATGATATTGAAGTCAACTTCATCGAAATAGATAAAAAGTCACTGGAAAACGCCCTAAAAAATAATACAGGAGAACTCCCTGTCTGCTTAAATGGCATTGGTTTTCCGCAAACCATCACGGCAGAAATCAACGAGAAGAACCAGCTTACAGTGCTGGATATTAGCCGTAATAGCGCCGTCCTATGCCTATCTGGCATCTCAAAAAACACCAATACAGAATGGCATGAAAATCTAGCGGCTATCAGCGATGAAATTCAACAGCAACGCTATCTGTTTAATCAACATCAACCCTGTTTATTCATCGAAGAACATTGGCTTGCCAGCATTGAACAAAGTTTCCTGCAATTAACCGAAAAACAGAAACAGTTGGAATCAAGAATGGGAGAGTAATATCGTGTGGCTCTTCTGCAAGGGAGCGATTTATGACTTATACAGAATGTCAAATATCATCTCCCTTGGGATGAAGTCATACATCAAGTAAGCGCAAACAGTTCTCTAAGCGCTTGCGTATCCAGATTGCCTATCCATTGCTCCCCACTACCCACCACCATATCCGATAGCTCACGCTTACGCTGGATCATTTCGTTAATGCGTTCTTCAAAGGTGGCGCTGGTAATAAAGCGGTGCACCTGCACATTACTCTGTTGACCTATGCGATACGCACGGTCAGTGGCCTGCGCTTCTACCGCAGGATTCCACCATAAATCGAAGTGAATCACGTTTGAGGCCGCAGTTAGGTTAAGACCCGTGCCTCCGGCCTTGAGGGATAACAGAAACACCCGTTCAGTGCGGTCGGTCTGAAATTTCTCTACCATTTCATCACGTTTGGAGCGGGATAGGCCGCCATGCAGGAACATCGGGGCCTGCCCGTAGCGCTGCCGCAACCAGTGGGCCAGTAATTCCCCCATTTCACGGAACTGAGTGAAAATGAGCGTCTTCTCGTGGCTGGCATGTATATCGTCGAGCAGATCGAACAAGCGTTCGAGCTTACCGGAAGCCACAGCGTCGCTGGCAGGTTGCTTCAGGTATAGATCGGGATGGTTGCAGATCTGTTTTAGCGCCAGAATCATTTGTAATACCAAGCCCTGCCGTTTGAACTGATCTTCTTCGGCTTCAAGGGTCAGCAGGCCTTCACGCACCACCGATTCGTACAGTGCGGTTTGTGTTGCCGTCAAGGTACAATATTGATCACTCTCAACCTTGTTGGGCAGGTCGCTGATCACGTTGCGATCGGACTTAAGGCGGCGCAGGAGAAAGGGAGCTGTGATGCGTTGAAAGCGTGCCGCTACCTGTCGATCACGGTTGATCTGGATCGGCGTAGTGTAATCTTTCTCGAAACGTTTAAGTGTGCCCAGATAACCACGATTGACGAAATCCATTAAGCTCCAGTATTCAGACAGACGGTTTTCAACGGGGGTACCACTCATGGCGATATAGCCAGCAGCAGGAATGGACTTGATCGCTTTGGTCTGCGCGGCCGACGGGTTCTTGATGTTCTGCGCTTCATCCACCACCAGCACCCGCCAGGACATAGCCTTGAGCGAGGTCACCGTACTACGAGCAATACCGTAGGTAGTCAGCAAAACGTCCGGTCGTTCACAGGTCAATTCACGTTTGCTGCCATGAAATACGCCGATGCTGATCGTTGGCGCAAAGCGAGCGATTTCCCTCTGCCAATTGGTCAGCAGACTGGTGGGAACCACTACCAATGCTTTAGACTGCTCTAAGGCGCCGTCCTGCTTAAGTTTGAGCAGTGTAGCGATCACTTGCAGCGTTTTCCCAAGCCCCATATCATCAGCAATAACACTGCCAAATCCTACCTGTAAATTGCGCAACATCCAAGCGTAACCACGTTGTTGATATGGGCGCAAGGTGGCGTTGAGATCGCACGGTAAGGGCACTTCACCCGACTCCCTTAATTCGGTTAGCAGTTGTAGTGTGTTGTCGTCAAGCTTTACCGGTGTACCGGCATATTCGCCAGCCAATGCAGTGCGCAGCAGTTCAGTACCCGACAATTTAGAGTGAGAGGGCCGGCTCAGTTGGGCTTGCAAACTCGCAATTTCTTCCGGGTCGAGGTAGACATATTCTCCTTTGAAACGCACCACGCCCGTTGCGCCCTGAACCAGTTGCTCGAACTCAGCACGAGTCAGATAATGTTCACCCAGAGCTACCCGCCAATCGAAAGTCAGTATCTCATCAACCCTCAATTGATTGCTTCCCAGCCCCTGAGCCTGACTGGATATATTCATCGATAACCGAGGGCGTAACAATCGTTCCAGTGCCTTGGGTAGCAAAGTACGAATGCCGAGCAGTTGAATGGCAGGTAGTGTGTTGAACAATAGCTCAGGCAGTTGTTCAGCCGTCAGAACAATAGGAGAGCGTGCGCCCTGTCTCAAGTAGTCATTAAGGGGTGGGAAAAATTCTGCCAGCAGGACGACCGTCTGCAAGATGCCGAAACGCGCCTGACTCCACTCTTGCTCAGTCAGCACTCTGTGCAACGAAACCGGTGGTGTCAACAAGGCTGATTTGGGCTGAACAGCCAACCCCACCTCGAAATCGCCGAACGCTCCCTCATCCAGACTCAGCACGGGAAAATAGTCCCGTTCGGCCAGATGATAGCGTGCGAGCCAAGTCTGTAAGGCAGGACCGATAGCACTTTCCTCCGGACCATCAAAGCTTTTCGGTTCACCACTGAATAACAGGGACAAGATTTTATTATCGCGCGGTTTCTCTCTGACATACTCCGACTCCATTCGCAGGTAATAACCGAGAAATACCGCACATAGCGCGCAGGTCTGCATCATGGGTGAAATAGCCTGATTCCGACTCAACACGGCCAGTTGCGGCGGCAGGCCTCTTGCCAGAAGCTCTATCTGTTCAGCAACCCGGTTATCGAGCATGGCCGGTAACCAACGCACTCCCAGAACACCTGACTCCACAGAAAACACCTGTGGCACTACCGCGCCGTGAGCCAACAGATGTAAAGATATCATGCGCAGGTGGAACAGTGCGGCTACCTCTGGTTGCCTGTCCGGCAAGTCTGCCGGCGTGAGTTGTGCCAGCGCGGTGTCCAGTTCTTCAATGGAGTACAGGCCATTGACACCGCTGATGATGGCGTCTCCCTCCCGACTCAGCGTGATACGGGGGCGGTGGGGAGCCAACAAGGTGACTATAGGCATATCCATCAGAATCTTGCCATCCAACACCTTACGGGCAAACTTAGCCACCCGCGCCAGTACTCTCTGCATCACCTTGCGCAGATCGCCGTCAGGGAAAAAAACGGTATTCGTTGGCAGTACCGCCAATAACGGCTCAGACAGAGATGGCAAATCAGCATAAGCCAACGTTTCCAGTGCCATCGGGTCCGGCGGGGTAGCCTCTGCCGGCGCGCCATCTTCAATTAACAGGGCCGACAAGCGCGGCACATTGACCACCGCCTCGCGCTCAATATTAATCCCTCGTTCTTTTAGCTGCTGAATCAGATCCACACCACGCAGGGAGAACACCAGAAAAGGATTGCTGTCGATTTGACGGCTGATCAAGTAAATCGTTGCCGCCAAGTGCTTACAAGGCACCGCCCAGTCGGGGCAGGAACATCTCATTACTAAATCTTTCCACTGGGACGGAAAGATGGCAATACCCAAGCGTTTAGCCTGCTCTAACACTGAAGGATCCAATTCTCGATTGAGCAGACGGGCAATCACACCAGGATCATCCACTAACGCATCAAGCAATCGATCGACTTGCTTCTGGGCCAGTGGGGGGACTTGAATTAAAACTTGATAAGGTGATGGACGAGAACCCAGCACTTTAGCCTGCAAAGTGCCTCCCTTCAATGTCAGATTCTTGACCGCGCCTTTATTGGCGTAAGTTCGCCCACGCGGCAATCGGGTGTCATAATCGATATTAGTGAGAGCGTTCAGCCACTGTTTACCCCACCAGGAATTACCATAATTCATGTTATTTACCAAAGAATATAGAAGATATAGACTGAATTTTACGAGTTTTGGCTACAAAGCACATGACTATTTCTGCAACATTGGCACATGCTCCACAATGGGAAACTCACCAGACCTCCGGTCAGGGTGGGATTGACTAAAACAATTGAGATCAAATATGGGGTAGCCATATGTTAACGCTGACCACACTCGATCTCCTGCTTTCTATCAATGAAGGGGAGCTGATCGAAGAGATCATTTTGATATTGTTGAGTACTCCTCAGTTAGTTATTTTCTTTGAAAAACATCCAAGACTTAAACAGGCATTGCTAAAAGATCTTCCCGCGTGGAAGCAAACATTACGCCAAAGAATAAAAGAAGCTTTTATACCGGTCCGATTAGCCGAAGAATTTCAGTTATACCAACACTTACAGGCAGCCAATACGACAGAGTTTTATCAACAGCTACCTGAAATTACAGAGAAACTCCAACAGCTTTCATCCCCTTTTGCCAATGAGGCCGGCTCACTGTTCAAGGCATTATCTGAACATACCCACTCAGAGCAAATTCTGTTTCTTCAACGATGGCGAATCAGCTTGATCCTGCAAGTAACAACATTTAACAAGGCATTATTAGAACAAGAGAAAGAACAGTTACTGGCAGAGATCCAGAAACAATTAACTCTCAGCGGTAATCTCGATCCAATATTTGATCACAATGATCGCGCCGCAGGCCGATTATGGGATATGAGTAAAAGCCAGCTACACCTGAACTCAAACAATATACAGCTATTCACCCTTTACGCTGACTTTCTCAGGCAACAACCTGAACTAGAAAAACTGGCGCAATTGCTTGGCCGCAGCCAAACTGCGAAACCCATTCCCGAAGAAAGCCATGTTCTTGAACCATTCACCCAAATTGAAAGAATGCCGGATACCGTGCCAGAGCAGGTCAGCGGGATTCGACAAAGTGATGACATCTTAAGGTTGTTACCTGCTGAGATGGCCATGCTGGGTATTCAAGAGCTGGAATATGAATTTTATCGGCGGCTGGTGGAAAAAAAACTGCTGTCTTATCGCTTGCAAGGGGATAACTGGCAGCAAAAAACTGCATTAAAACCCGTTACTCATCATCATAATGAAGCCCAACCACGAGGACCCTTTATTGTTTGCGTCGATACCTCTGGTTCAATGGGGGGATTTAATGAACAGTGTGCTAAGGCATTTTGTCTGGCGTTAATGCGTATCGCGCTGGCGGATAACCGTTACTGCCATATCATATTATTCTCAACAGAACTCGTTCACTATGATTTGACGTCACCGGATGGACTCACCCAAGCAGTACATTTTCTGGGACAAACGTTCAAAGGGGGAACCGATCTGGCATCCTGCCTGAATGCAACAGTTGAAAAAATGAAAGAGAATATCTGGAAAGATGCTGATACTGTTGTCATTTCAGATTTCATTGCCCAACGTTTGCCAGGCACTCTAATCCATCAGATAAAAAACCTGCAACAGCATCAACAACACCGCTTCCATGCGGTCTCCCTTTCCCACTATGGAAAACCCGGTATCATGCGGATATTTGATCATATCTGGCGTTTTGATACCGGGATCACAAGCCGTTTACGGCGAAGATGGCGAAATTAAACCTTAGAGCACACCTTCAACTGATTCGATAATTTCTGGTGACCAAACCCCACACTGAACCTGACCAATGTGCGCCATTTGCAGCAACAGCATGACCAAACGAGATTGACCAATGCCACCACCGATGGATTGCGGCATATCACCTTTGAGCAGGGCCTGATGCCAATCCAACTGTAAGCGATCTTCATCACTGGTCAGAGCAAGCTGACGTTGCAGCGCTTCTGCATCAACGCGAATGCCCATTGAAGAAATTTCAAAAGCATCCTGCAAAACTGGGTTCCAGACAATAATGTCACCGTTCAGACCGAAGAAACCATCACTGTTCAGTGTTGTCCAATCGTCGTAATCCGGTGCGCGGACATCATGCGCTTGATCATCAGACAGCTTGCCACCAATTCCCATCAGGAAAATAGCACCAAACTCTTTAGCGGCCTCACGCTCACGACCTTTAGCATCCAGATCAGGGTAACGTTTCAGAAGCTCTTCGCTGTGGATAAAGTGAATTTGATCTGGCAGGAACGGTGCCAGACCAAATTCCTTACTTACAGCTTGTTGTGTTTCTTTTATTGCTTCGTAGATTTTGCCTACTGTCTGTTTCAAATAGTCGAGTGAACGCTGACCTTCACCCATCGTTTTCTCCCAATCCCACTGATCAACAAAAACAGAATGGATAGGGGTCAAGCGATCTTCATCAGGACGCAGAGCCTTCATATGGGTATATAACCCTTGTTCAGCTTGAAAACCAAAGCGACCTAATGTCTTGCGTTTCCACTTAGCCAGAGAATGAACCACTTCAAACGTTGCATCTGGCAAAGTTTTCACTTTCACTTGCACTGCTTTTTCATGGCCGGACAGGTTGTCCTGAGTACCGTCACCAAGGCGGCTCAGAATAGGTCCCTGAACTTCGATTAAACCAAGTTGTTTCTCTAGCAGACGGGAAAAGTATGATTTCACAAAACTAATCTGCTGCTGTTTTTCAATGAAGGATGTTTTCATGATGCTGTTCTCAAAATTTTTTAGTGACTCTGTGTCCTGTTGATATAGATTAAGCAACAAAATGAGGTACAAATTCAATATCTGATAATAAAAATATTGTGTAAGATTAATAAACGATAATTTTTACACTAGAAAAATGAATATCATTCAAAAATGGGGATTAAAAATGGCAGAAATTTATCAGATCGATAATTTAGACCGTGACATACTTCACGCTTTAATGGAAAACGCACGTACACCTTATGCAGAATTAGCAAAAAAATTCGCAGTTAGCCCGGGAACCATCCATGTTCGCGTAGAAAAAATGAAACAATCAGGGATCATCACGGGTACTCGGGTTGATATCAGTGCCAAGCAGCTGGGATTCGATGTGTGCTGCTTCATCGGCATTATATTAAAAAGTGCCAAAGACTATCCCGCAGCATTGAAAAAACTCGATATGCTTGATGAAGTTGTTGAGGTTTATTACACCACAGGCCATTACAGCATTTTCATTAAGGTCATGTGCCGATCTATCGAAGCCCTTCAGGACGTACTTATCAACAAGATCCAAACGATTGATGAAATCCAGTCAACAGAAACTTTGATCTCTTTGCAAAACCCTATTACAAGGACAATAAAACCTTAAACCAGAAAAGTGCTTAACCACATTATCCACAGGTAGATCCCAATAGACTCACAGCGTACAATAGTTGCTCTTTAATTTAGCAAGGATCATGATGAGCACGATAACCTTAATTAGCGGCAGCACAATGGGTAGCGCCGAATACGTTGCCGAACATATGGCTGATATCTTAGAAAATAACGGGTTTTCAACAGAGATGCTTCATGGTCCTTCATTGGATGATCTTCCTCTTGAAGGCCTGTGGCTTATAGTTACTTCAACACATGGAGCGGGGGACTTACCTGAAAATCTCCAACCTCTGGCTGATACGATCACTCAGCAACAACCTGATCTAAGCAATGTAACATTCGGCGCAGTCGGAATTGGCAGTTCTGAATATGACACATTCTGTGGTGCCATAAGATCACTTGAACGCTTATTGGAGGATCTCGGAGCAAAACGGATCGGGGATCGACTGGAAATAGACATCCTGCAACATGAAATTCCTGAAGATCCAGCCGAAGAATGGGTTAAAGATTGGTCAAAGTTACTCTGATCCGATTAAAAATATAACGATCAACTGTGGATAACTCATCTGAAAAGCAGGGGTTAACCCGTAGTTATCCATTTGATAATCGAGTTTCAATCTAGTGGCTGTGAATAACTCTGCATTTAGATCCCAGCTTATACTGACTTGGATCACGGATCATTCACAGCAAATGATCCTTTACAGCATCATGATCTTTATATGGAAAATCCACTTATCCACAGATGATCGCGATCCTAATAAAAGATCCAATAAAGAGATCTTTAAATAAAAAGATCTTCTTTTAAATAATGATGATCTCTCCCTACTTGGTCTGAGGACCAAACTTGAGTAGAATTCTCTCCCCAATGCATTTGAAGCATTCTCACAATTGAAGGTTCGAACATGTTTTATCCAGAGCACTTTGACGTCATCATTATCGGCGGAGGTCATGCCGGTACAGAAGCAGCAATGGCTGCCTCACGTATGGGGCGCCAAACCTTACTACTGACTCACAATATTGATACTTTGGGCCAGATGTCATGTAATCCAGCCATTGGTGGGATCGGTAAAGGGCATCTGGTAAAAGAGATCGATGCACTTGGCGGTCTGATGGCAAAGGCTACAGATCAGGCAGGTATTCAATTTAGAACACTCAACGCCAGCAAAGGCCCTGCTGTCCGGGCAACACGGGCACAAGCGGATCGAGTACTTTACCGACATGCCGTAAGAACCGCGTTGGAAAATCAGCCTAACTTAATGATCTTCCAGCAGCCGGTCGAAGATCTCATTGTCGAAAACGATACAGTTACAGGCGTTGTTACTCGTATGGGATTAAAATTCAAGGCTAAATCAGTCGTTCTGACTGTAGGAACTTTCCTTGATGGAAAAATTCACATCGGATTGGAAAACTACAGTGGCGGACGTGCCGGAGATCCTCCTGCGATCTCATTATCTCACCGCTTACGTGAACTGCCTTTACGCGTAGCACGCCTGAAAACAGGTACGCCACCTCGCATTGATGCGAGATCCATTGATTTCAGCCAACTTGAACAACAACTAGGTGATAATCCAACACCTGTATTTTCATTCATGGGGAATGTGGATCAACATCCACGGCAAATTCCATGCTATATCACTCATACCAATGAAAAAACCCATGAAGTGATCCGCAACAACTTGGATCGCAGCCCGATGTACGCAGGGATCATCGAAGGGATCGGCCCTCGTTACTGTCCTTCCATTGAAGACAAAGTCATGCGTTTTGCCGATCGGAACGCTCACCAGATCTTCCTGGAACCAGAAGGGCTTACCAGTAACGAAATCTATCCAAACGGCATCTCAACCAGTCTGCCATTTGATGTACAGATGCAGATCGTCCATTCAATGAAAGGGATGGAAAATGCCCGTATCATTCGTCCGGGTTACGCGATCGAATATGACTTCTTCGATCCACGCGATTTAAAACAGACGCTGGAAAGCAAATTTATCCACGGCTTGTTCTTTGCAGGTCAGATCAACGGGACCACAGGATACGAAGAAGCCGCAGCACAGGGATTGCTGGCAGGTCTCAATGCTGCACGCTATGCCACTGGTGAAGAAGGGTGGTTCCCACGTCGTGATCAGGCTTATATCGGCGTTCTGGTTGATGATCTATGCACACTGGGAACAAAAGAACCTTACCGTATGTTTACATCCCGCGCGGAATACCGCTTGATGCTGCGTGAAGACAACGCTGATCTTCGCTTGACAGAACAGGGCCGTAAACTAGGATTAGTTGATGATCTCCGTTGGGAGCATTATTCCCGTAAAGTTGAAATGATCGAGCAAGAACGTCAGCGTCTGCGTAATATCTGGGTACATCCTCACTCCGATAGTTTGGGTGATATCAACCAGATCTTGAAAACACCACTGTCAAAAGAAGCCAATGGTGAAGATTTACTGCGTCGCCCTGAGATGAATTACCAATTGCTGACATCCCTGCCGCGTTTTGCTCCTGGGATCACAGAGCCGCAAGCCGCAGATCAGGTTGAGATCCAAGTGAAGTACGAAGGTTATATCGCTCGTCAGCAGGAAGAGATCGAGAAACAACTGCGTAATGAAAATACTGCACTGCCGGTTGATCTGGATTACCAGCAAGTCAGCGGGCTTTCCAACGAAGTTATTGCAAAATTGAATGACCATAAACCAAGCTCTATTGGTCAGGCTTCACGTATTTCAGGCATTACACCAGCAGCCATTTCTATTTTGCTGGTATGGTTGAAAAAACAAGGTTTATTGCGTCGTAGCGCCTAAGGGGAAAGATTTTGCTTAACAAATTGGAATCGCTGTTGGCGACAACCAGCATTGAGTTATCGTTGGAACAGAAACAACAGCTTGTTGCCTACGTTGATATGCTAAACAAATGGAATAAGGCCTACAATTTGACCTCTGTTCGTGATCCAAAGCAGATGTTGGTTCGGCATATCATGGATAGTATTGTTGTTAGTCCATTCCTTCAGGGAACGCGATTTATTGATGTGGGAACAGGGCCTGGCTTGCCGGGCATCCCATTGGCTATTGTGCGACCAGACTCCCATTTCACCTTATTGGACAGTTTGGGAAAACGCGTTCGTTTTTTACGTCAGGTTCAGCATGAATTAGGTTTAACCAATATCGAACCTGTGCAAAGCCGGGTTGAAGAGTTTATCCCTGAACCGCCTTTTGATGGTGTGATTAGCCGTGCATTTGCATCTCTGCAAGATATGCTCTCATGGTGCCATCATCTCCCTAAGCCGCTTGAAGGACGTTTTTATGCTCTGAAAGGTGTGTTACCGGAAGATGAGTTGGCTCAATTGCCCACAGGGATCGTCCTTGAGAAATCGATTTCTCTTCAGGTTGCAGAGTTGGATGAACAGCGTCATCTGGTTATTCTTAAGTCAAACTAACTTTGTTATTTGTCAATAAAAATATAAATAATTAGTGATGCTAACCACATTTAAGATGTTGCTAGCGTCACTAATTATTCTTTTCCATTGTTTTAATTTTATTTACTGGTTGTTTACAGAAAAACAACGTTATTTTTATATTGATATGATTTTTCTTTCTGATGATAGCTATCGATTTTCTTTATAAATAAAATTTAGAGAAAGTGAGCAAAATAAACATTTAACCTTTTTCATCGATATATCAGATAAAACTTTATAGGTATAATATTAATTGATTGATTTTAAGTAAAAAAATAAAAAAAATTTTATCATATATTTAATGATAAAAATAATTGATGGATTTTGTTTGGTGTGATACGTATCACGTTTAATTTCGCGTTTATCCCATTAATCGTTGCAGAATATTAAAGGGTATTTGTGAGCAATCTAGCACCAAAGTTAGAAATTTAAATAATTATTCACTTTTTCGCTACTTATGGATTGAATTCATTTTGGCGGCCCGTATAATTTGCACGTTTTTGTCACTTGACACTCTTAAGCAAAGCCAGTTTTATACAACATTCAGCAAAACCTGATATGTGATGGTGTACCTCAGGGAGAAAACAAAAGTCATGTCTGTATCCCTTTACAGCGGTAGAACGGCACTGAAACTGTTACTTTTGCAGTTAATGACTTTTGTTATTCTCAGTGTAGCTTTTTGTACCAAAAGTATAGAGTGGGGCGCTTCTGCTTTTGCAGGTGGGTTGGCATGTTGGCTACCAAATGTCATTTTCATGCTGCTTAGCCGCTTCCAAAAAGCGAAAGAAGAAGGTGTTCCAGTACGGATTGCATGGTTTTTCGCGATTAGCGAAGGGGTTAAAGTTATCATTACGATAACCGTGCTGATAGTCGCTTTAGGGGTGTTCAAAGCGGCATTTGCACCACTTGGTGTGGCCTATTTAGCGGTGCTGATTGTGCAGATCATCGCACCTGCCGTAATGAACGGTTAGCGTTTTTAACAACAAAAGGGTAAAAAGCATCATGTCTGCATCAGGAGAAGTTTCAACTTCGGAGTACATAAGCCACCACCTGAGGCATCTTCAGTTGGACTTGCGTACTTTTGAGTTGGTCAACCCCCACGCTAGTGGTTATGAGGCGACGTTCTGGACACTGAACATTGACTCGCTTTTTTTCTCCATCGTATTAGGGATGTTGTTTCTATTTGTATTCAGAAGAGTCGCGGTTCGCGCTACTGATGGCGTTCCGGGTAAATTCCAGACTGCGGTAGAAATGGTAATCGGTTTCGTTGATAACACCGTTCGTGATATGTATCACGGAAAGAGCAAAGTGATAGCCCCACTGGCTTTGACTGTGTTTGTTTGGGTGTTACTGATGAACGCATTGGATTTACTGCCAATCGATTTCATTCCTTTGATCGGTGAACATGTCTTCGGCTTACCTGCTCTGCGTATTGTTCCAACAGCAGATGTCAGTGTTACCTTGTCGATGGCTCTGGGCGTCTTTGTCCTCATTCTGTTCTACAGCGTTAAGATGAAAGGAATCCGTGGTTTTGCGAAGGAGCTGACATTACAGCCTTTCAACCATCCACTGTTTATTCCAATTAACTTAATTTTGGAAGGGGTCAGCTTGCTGTCTAAGCCTATATCACTCGGTCTTCGACTGTTTGGTAATATGTATGCCGGCGAATTGATCTTTATTCTTATTGCGGCTCTCTTACCGTTTTGGTCACAGTGGTTACTCAGCCTGCCGTGGGCGATTTTCCACATACTGATTATTACGTTACAAGCCTTTATTTTCATGGTTCTGACGATTGTTTATCTCTCGATGGCATCTGAAGAGCATTAATTTTTATCAATCATTAATCGTGTTTTAACTGAAACAAACTGGAGACTGTCATGGATATAAACATGGATCTGCTGTACATAGCTGCCGCTATTCTGATGGGTTTGGCGGCTATCGGTGCTGCGATCGGTATCGGCATCCTCGGGGGTAAATTCCTGGAAGGCGCTGCTCGCCAACCTGATCTGATTCCTCTGCTGCGTACGCAGTTCTTTATCGTCATGGGTCTGGTTGACGCCATCCCGATGATTGCTGTGGGCCTGGGCTTGTATATGATGTTCGCTGTTGGTGGTCAATAAAATAGCAGAACTGCAAATTACGCCAATTCATTAATTGAAATAGAGGTATTGTGCTGTGAATATTAACGCAACAATCCTCGGCCAGGCCATCGCGTTTGTCCTGTTTGTTTTGTTCTGCATGAAGTATGTATGGCCACCAATTATGGCGGCCATTGAAAAACGTCAGAAAGAGATTGCTGACGGTTTGGCTTCAGCAGAGCGTGCCAAAAAGAACCTGGACTTAGCGCAAGCCAATGCGTCCGACCAACTGAAAAAAGCGAAAGCTGATGCACAAGTTATCATCGAGCAGGCTAATAAACAAAAAGCCCAAATTATTGATGATGCTAAAGCAGAAGCCGAGCTGGAACGTAACAAAATTGTCGCGCAAGCTCATGCTGAAATTGAAGCTGAACGCAAGCGCACTCGTGAAGAGTTACGTAAACAAGTTGCGATGCTGGCTATCGCAGGTGCCGAGAAAATCATCGAACGTTCCGTGGATGAAGCTGCTAACAGCGACATCGTTGATAAACTGGTCGCTGAACTGTAAGGAGGGAGGGGCATGTCTGAATTCGCTACGGTAGCTCGCCCCTACGCCAAAGCAGCTTTTGACTTTGCTGTAGAACACCAGTCTCTTGAACACTGGCAAAATATGCTGGCGTTCACTGCCGAGGTCACTCGCAATGAGCAGGTTGGTGAGCTGCTTTCCGGTTCATTGGCACCGGAAACGTTAGCCAAAACCTTCATCACCATTTGTGGTGAGCAGGTTGATGAGCATGCTCAGAACTTTATTCGTGTAATGGCAGAAAATGGTCGCTTGCTGGTACTGCCAGAAGTCTTCCAGCAATTTATCCAATTGCGTGCGTCACTTGAAGCAACTATCGATGTTGAAGTGATTTCTGCGTCCGAACTGAATGAGCAGCAGCAGGCTAAAATTTCTGCGGCGATGGAAAAACGTCTGTCACGCAAAGTGAAGCTGAATTGCAAAATTGACAAGTCTGTTATTGCCGGTGTGATTATTCGCGCAGGTGACATGGTGATCGATGGCAGTATTCGTGGCCGTCTGGATCGTTTAACAGACGTCTTGCAGTCTTAAGGGGACTGGAGCATATGCAACTGAATTCCACCGAAATCAGCGAACTGATCAAACAGCGTATTGCTCAGTTCAATGTCGTGAGCGAAGCTCACAATGAAGGTACGATTGTTTCCGTTAACGACGGTATCATTCGTATCCACGGTTTAGCCGATGTCATGCAGGGTGAAATGATCTCTCTGCCTGGCAACCGTTATGCAATTGCACTGAACCTGGAGCGCGACTCCGTAGGTGCGGTTGTCATGGGTCCGTATTCTGACTTAGCCGAAGGCATGAAAGTCAAATGTACCGGCCGTATTTTGGAAGTACCTGTTGGTCGTGGTCTGCTTGGTCGTGTTGTTAACACACTGGGTGAGCCAATCGACGGTAAAGGCGCTGTTGAGCACGATGGCTTCTCACCTGTTGAAGTGATTGCCCCGGGCGTTATCGATCGTCAATCCGTTGATCAGCCTGTCCAGACAGGTTACAAATCTGTTGATGCCATGATCCCAATCGGCCGTGGTCAGCGTGAGCTGGTAATCGGTGACCGTCAGACGGGTAAAACTGCTCTGGCTATCGATGCGATCATCAACCAACGTAATTCTGGTATCAAATGTATCTATGTTGCGATTGCTCAGAAAGCTTCTACCATTGCTAACGTAGTTCGTAAACTGGAAGAGCACGGTGCACTGGAAAACACCATCGTTGTTGTTGCGTCCGCTTCAGAATCAGCGGCCCTGCAATATTTGGCACCCTACTCTGGTTGTGCGATGGGTGAATACTTCCGTGATCGCGGTGAAGATGCACTGATTGTTTACGATGACCTGTCTAAACAGGCTGTTGCATACCGTCAGATTTCCCTGTTGCTGCGTCGTCCACCTGGACGTGAAGCATTCCCTGGTGACGTTTTCTATCTGCACTCCCGTCTGTTGGAGCGTGCAGCGCGTGTTAACGCTGAATATGTCGAAAAATTCACCAATGGCGAAGTGAAAGGCCAAACAGGTTCTCTGACTGCACTGCCAATCATTGAAACTCAGGCGGGTGACGTTTCTGCGTTCGTACCGACAAACGTTATCTCCATTACTGATGGTCAGATCTTCCTTGAATCTTCCCTGTTCAACGCAGGTATCCGTCCGGCTGTTAACCCGGGGATTTCCGTATCCCGTGTTGGTGGCGCTGCTCAGACTAAGATCATCAAGAAACTGTCTGGTGGTATCCGTACTGCTCTGGCTCAGTATCGTGAACTGGCTGCGTTCTCCCAGTTTGCTTCTGATCTGGATGATGCAACACGTAAGCAGTTGGATCATGGTCAGAAAGTAACTGAACTGTTGAAACAGAAACAGTATCTGCCGATGTCCATTGCACAGCAGGCTCTGTCCCTGTTTGCTGCTGAGCGTGGCTATCTGGAAGATGTCGAAATCGCGAAAGTGGTCAGTTTCGAAGCTGCGCTGTTGGCATATGCTAGCCGTGAACATGCTGATCTTCTGAAAGAGATTGACCAGTCTGGTGATTACAACGGAGAGATTGAAGCTAAGCTGAAAGCTCTGTTGGAATCCTTCAAGGCGACTCAGTCCTGGTAACACTATTCGGCCCTGTTTGATTCTGTTGATGAATAAAAAACATGGGCCGTCTGGTTAATGAGGGGAAGCAGAAATGGCCGGCGCAAAAGAGATACGTACCAAAATCGCCAGTGTGCAGAACACGCAAAAAATCACTAAAGCGATGGAAATGGTCGCCGCGTCCAAAATGCGTAAAACGCAGGATCGCATGGCAGCCAGCCGTCCTTATGCAGAGACCATTCGCAGTGTGATTGGACACCTTGCGTTAGGTAATCTGGAGTACAAACATCCATACCTTGAAGAGCGTGAAGTGAAGCGTGTTGGGTATGTGGTTGTTTCGACTGACCGTGGTTTATGTGGCGGTTTGAACATTAACTTGTTCAAAAAATTGCTGATAGAAATGAAAGACTGGTCTGATAAAAGCGTTCAGGTTGACTTGGCGCTTGTTGGATCGAAAGCGGTTTCTTTCTTTTCTTCTGTTGGTGGCAACATTGTTGCCCAAGTAACAGGGATGGGAGATAACCCATCATTGTCCGAATTGATCGGGCCAGTCCACGTCATGATGCAAGCATATGACGAAGGGCGTCTGGATAAACTGTATATAGTGACAAACAAGTTCATGAATACAATGTCTCAGGTTCCGACGATCACTCAGTTATTGCCTCTGCCAGCCGGAGACGATGAAACACTGAAGAAGAAGTCCTGGGATTATCTGTATGAACCTGATCCTAAGGCGCTGTTGGATACCCTGCTGCGCCGCTATATAGAATCGCAAGTTTATCAGGGCGTCGTTGAAAACCTGGCTAGTGAACAGGCCGCACGAATGGTAGCGATGAAAGCCGCGACCGATAACGGTGGCAACCTGATCAAAGAGTTGCAGTTGGTTTACAACAAGGCTCGTCAGGCCAGCATCACTCAGGAACTCACCGAAATCGTTTCGGGTGCTTCTGCGGTTTAACAGCTAGGTTTACGAATTACGTAGAGGATTCAAGATGGCTACTGGAAAGATTATCCAGGTAATCGGCGCCGTAGTGGACGTCGAATTCCCTCAGGACAGCGTACCGAAAGTATACGATGCCCTTGAGGTTAAAAACGGTGAAGAAAAATTGGTGCTGGAAGTTCAGCAGCAGTTAGGTGGTGGTATCGTTCGTTGTATCGCAATGGGTACCTCCGATGGCCTGCGCCGTCATTTGGACGTAACTGATTTAGGGCACCCAATCGAAGTACCAGTGGGTAAAGCAACACTGGGCCGTATCATGAACGTATTGGGTGATCCAATTGACATGAAAGGTGAGATCGGCGAAGAAGAACGCTGGTCAATTCACCGTACAGCACCAACCTATGAAGAGCTGTCCAACTCTCAGGAACTGCTGGAAACCGGTATCAAAGTCATGGACTTGATCTGCCCATTCGCTAAGGGTGGTAAAGTAGGTCTGTTTGGTGGTGCGGGTGTAGGTAAAACCGTTAACATGATGGAGCTGATCCGTAACATCGCGATCGAGCACTCAGGTTACTCCGTATTTGCCGGTGTTGGTGAGCGTACCCGTGAAGGTAACGACTTCTATCATGAAATGACCGATTCAAACGTACTGGATAAAGTATCTCTGGTATACGGTCAGATGAATGAGCCACCAGGAAACCGTCTGCGCGTTGCTCTGACTGGTTTGACCATGGCGGAAAAATTCCGTGATGAAGGCCGTGACGTTCTGTTGTTCGTTGATAACATTTACCGTTATACCCTGGCAGGGACAGAAGTATCTGCACTGTTGGGCCGTATGCCATCTGCGGTAGGTTACCAGCCAACACTGGCGGAAGAGATGGGTGCTCTGCAAGAGCGTATCACTTCAACCAAAACTGGCTCTATCACCTCCGTACAGGCGGTTTACGTACCAGCGGATGACTTGACTGACCCATCACCAGCGACAACCTTTGCTCACTTGGATGCAACTGTCGTATTGAGCCGTCAGATCGCGTCTCTGGGTATTTACCCTGCGGTTGACCCACTGGATTCAACCAGCCGTCAGCTTGACCCACTGGTTGTTGGTCAGGAGCACTATGATGTTGCCCGTGGCGTTCAGTCTATCCTGCAACGTTATCAGGAACTGAAAGACATCATCGCTATTCTGGGTATGGACGAACTGTCTGAAGATGACAAACTGGTTGTGGCACGTGCCCGTAAGATCCAGCGCTTCCTGTCTCAGCCATTCTTCGTTGCAGAAGTCTTCACCGGCTCACCAGGTAAATTCGTTTCTCTGAAAGACACCATCCGTGGCTTCAAAGGTATCCTGAACGGTGATTATGACCACCTGCCAGAGCAGGCGTTCTACATGGTTGGTACCATCGACGAAGCTGTGGAAAAAGCGAAAAAGCTTTAATACGGCTGACGGGAGGTTGATATGGCTGCAATGACGTTCTCCCTGAACGTAGTCAGTGCTGAAAAACAGATGTTTGAAGGACTGGTACAGAAAATTCAGGTGACAGGCAGTGAAGGTGAACTGGGGATCTATCCTCAGCACACACCACTGCTTACTGCCATAAAACCGGGCATGATACGTATTGTTAAACAGTTTGGTGAAGAAGAATTTATCTACCTGTCAGGTGGAATTCTTGAAGTTCAGCCAAACGGCGTTATCGTACTGGCCGATACAGCGATCCGTGGTAAGGATTTGGACGAAGCTAAAGTGCTTGAAGCCAAGCGCAAGGCGGAAGAACATATCCGTAATTCTCACGGCGATGTTGATTATGCTCAGGCATCTGCTGAATTGTCGAAAGCGATCGCGAAACTTCGCGTTATCGAATTGACAAAAAAAATGATGTAATAAGTACCCGATAGATTTTGAATTGCGCCCAACTGGGCTGCAACTTGAAAGATAAAGGGTATAGGCAGTGAGATAAAAAGCCAGTTAGTGAAAGCTAACTGGCTTTTTTGCATTGCGAAATATGTAGCAATTTATTTCGGAAACAGGTTTACTTTCATACTTAAAATTGGGAATTGTTAGGTTTCTTATGTCTATTAGTGAAAACTGTGCCAGTGAAAACAGTATCAGTGCAAAAAGTGTTGTGATTCTTGCCGCAGGTAAAGGAACGCGCATGTATTCTGATCTTCCTAAAGTTCTGCACTTGCTGGCTGGTAAACCGATGGTTCAGCATGTCATTGATATCGCAATGGAATTAGGTACGCAAAATGTTCATCTGGTTTATGGACATGGTGGTGACCTGATGAAACAAACACTATCCAACCAAAATCTTGCCAACCAAAATTTAAACTGGGTACTGCAAGCTGAACAGCTTGGTACTGGTCATGCCATGCAGCAGGCCGCCCCGCATTTTTCAGATGATGAAGATATTCTGATCCTTTATGGTGATGTCCCTTTGATCGCGAAAGATACCTTAGAGCGTCTGGTCGACGTTAAGCCAGAAGGCGGTATTGGTTTATTAACGGCTATTTTGGATAACCCAACCGGATATGGCCGGATCATCCGCGAAAATGGCGAAGTAACGGGCATTATCGAACAGAAAGATGCGACGGAAGAGCAGCGTAAAATCAACGAAATTAATACCGGTATTTTGGTGGCAAATGGCGGTGATTTGAAACGTTGGCTATCCAAGTTGGAAAACAACAACGCACAGGGCGAATATTACCTTACCGATGTTATTGCGATCGCACATAAAGAAGGCCGCCAAATAAAGGCAGTACACCCAAGCCGATTGAGTGAAATGGAAGGGGTCAATAATCGCCTTCAACTTTCCGCACTGGAGCGTATTTACCAGTCTGAACAGGCTGACAAATTATTGCTGGCGGGTGTTATGTTATTAGATCCTGCCCGTTTTGATTTGCGTGGAACATTGGAACACGGCCGCGATGTAGTGATTGATACCAATGTGATTATTGAAGGGCATGTCACACTGGGAAATCATGTTCATATCGGTTCTGGTTGTATCCTAAAAAATTGCATTATTGGTGATGGCGCGGTAATTAGCCCTTATACCGTAATCGAAGATTCTGAACTTGCTACTGAATGCACCGTTGGGCCTTTTGCCCGTTTACGGCCGGGTTCTAAACTGGCGGAAAAAGCGCATGTTGGCAATTTCGTCGAAATGAAAAAATCCTCTCTTGGAAAAGGTTCCAAGGCGGGTCACCTGACTTACCTTGGTGATTCTGAAATTGGTAATAATGTGAATATTGGTGCGGGAACGATTACCTGCAACTATGATGGCGCCAATAAATTTAAAACCATCATTGGCGATGATGTATTTGTTGGTTCTGATACCCAGCTTGTTGCACCTGTTACGGTAGCGAAAGGCGCAACTATTGGAGCAGGAACCACAGTAACAAAAAACGTTGCTGAGAACGAATTGGTTATCAGCCGCGTGAAGCAAACCCATATTCAGAATTGGCAACGTCCTGTTAAGAAAAAATAAATAAAGATATATCCATAATAATAATCCCCATCTCTACAAAGCTCGGGGACGGCGATAGCCGAAACACAATCAGGCTGGCGACAGTAAAAAGGGCTTTATTTGCCCTGTTCTTAGGAATAAAACAACATGTGTGGAATTGTTGGTGCAGTAGCACAACGAGATATAGCAGAAATTCTGATCGAAGGTCTTCGTCGCCTGGAGTACCGAGGTTATGACTCTGCGGGTATTGCTGTCGTTGACAGTGAAAACCGTATGACCCGTCTGCGTGAAGTGGGTAAAGTACAAATGTTGGCTGATGAAGCAGATAAACAGCCAGTCACTGGTGGCACAGGGATTGCTCATACTCGTTGGGCGACTCACGGTGAACCAAACGAACGCAATGCCCATCCTCATCTTTCTGAACATATTGCGGTTGTGCATAACGGCATTATTGAAAACCACGAAGAACTGCGCGAAGAGTTAAAAGCGCGTGGTTACATCTTCTCTTCTGATACAGATACAGAAACTATCGCCCATCTTGTTCATTGGGAACAGCAACAAGGCGGCTCATTGCTGGAAGTGGTTCAGCGTGTGATCCCACAATTGCGTGGCGCTTATGGCACTGTGATTATGGATAGCCGTCATCCTGATGTACTGGTAGCAGCACGTTCTGGCAGCCCATTGGTGATTGGTTTGGGGATGGGGGAAAACTTCCTTGCCTCTGACCAACTGGCGTTACTGCCAGTAACTCGTCGCTTTATCTATCTGGAAGAAGGTGACATTGCAGAAATCACCCGCCGTACCGTACGTATCTTTGATGTACAGGGCGAAGCGGTTGAGCGCGAGCAAATTGAATCCAACGTTCAGTACGATGCAGGTGATAAAGGTGTATACCGTCACTACATGCAGAAAGAGATTTACGAACAGCCAATGGCGATCAAAAGCACATTGGAAGGCCGTTTGAGCAATGGTCAGGTAAATCTGTCAGAACTGGGCGCTAACGCAGCGGAATTATTGTCTCAAGTTGAGCATATCCAAATTGTTGCCTGCGGCACTTCTTACAATGCAGGAATGGTTTCGCGCTACTGGTTCGAATCTTTGGCGGGCATTCCATGTGATGTTGAAATCGCTTCTGAATTCCGTTATCGCAAGCCGGCGCGCCGTAAAGGAAGCCTGCTGATCACCCTGTCCCAATCCGGTGAAACGGCGGATACTCTGGCTGCATTGCGTTTATCCAAAGAGCTGGGTTACCTGACTTCACTGACCATTTGTAACGTGGCAGGTTCCTCTCTGGTACGCGAATCAGAATTTGCCCTGATGACCAAAGCCGGGGCAGAAATCGGCGTAGCATCCACCAAAGCCTTTACCACACAGTTAACTGTGTTATTGATGCTGGTGGCATATATGGGGCGCTTGAAAGGTGCAGATGCGTCTTTAGAGCAAAATGTTGTCCACGCCCTGCATGCGTTGCCAAGCCGTATTGAAAGCATGTTGTCTAAAGACAAGTTGATTGAATCACTGGCGGAAGACTTCTCTGAAAAACATCATGCACTGTTCCTTGGCCGTGGCGATCAGTACCCGATCGCGGTTGAAGGTGCGCTGAAACTGAAAGAAATCTCTTACATTCACGCAGAAGCTTACGCAGCCGGTGAGCTGAAACATGGCCCGTTGGCACTGATTGATGCGGATATGCCGGTTATTATCGTTGCGCCAAACAACGAACTGCTGGAAAAACTGAAATCCAATATCGAAGAAGTTCGTGCCCGTGGTGGTTTGTTGTATGTCTTTGCTGATCAGGATGCGGGTTTCACCAACAGCGAAAACATGAAGATCATCTCCCTGCCACACGTAGAAGAGTTGATCGCACCGATCTTCTATACCGTGCCACTGCAACTGCTGTCTTACCACGTTGCATTGATCAAAGGTACGGATGTGGATCAGCCGCGGAATTTGGCGAAGTCGGTAACGGTGGAGTAAGACCCATCTGTTTTAATATAGACACATAAAGAAAATTCAAACTTTCTAAATCCGGTTACGCGTAAGCTGACCGGATTTTTTATTAGTGCGCAGGGCATGGCCTGTAGTGTTGCAACAGGCGCTGTTTTCAATTCAGCAGAATGTTGGCGGTTCAGTGGTTTTAGTTTCATATATCAGTTTATGTTATAAAAGCATCAGTATTTATTATGATGTTTCAGGAATTCTTTACTACGCTTAAACAGTAACTTGCTGCGATTAAGGCAACAATTTAACAGTTTAACGAAGAATATGAACCACGGGCATGAGTTTTGCTCAGTTGGCAATAAATGGAATTCCTCTGATGACAATTGAAAAAATCACCCTGAACTACCCAGAATCCAAGAGTGCAGATATCACTCAAAAAAATATCGATCAACTTAAACAACTTTTCCCTGAGGTATTTTCTGAAGGAAAAATCGACTTTGACGCCTTAAAAGCTATGCTTGGTGAAGTCGTTGATGATTCAGATGAGCGCTATAACTTCACTTGGCATGGTAAAACCCGCGCACGTCAAATTGCTCAAACTCCATCAACAGGTACGCTACGCCCTTGTAAAGAAGAAAGTGTGAATTGGGATACCACAGAGAACCTTTTTATTGAAGGTGATAATCTTGAAGTACTTAAAATATTACAAAAGTCTTACCATAAAAAGGTAAAGATGATCTATATCGATCCGCCATATAACACGGGGAAAGACTTTGTTTATAAAGATAATTTCCATGATAACATAAGAAATTATCAGATATTAACGGGACAAGTAAATAATCAAGGTAATCCTTTTAGCACTAATTCTGACACATCTGGTCGGTATCATACCGATTGGCTAAATATGCTTTACCCAAGATTGAAATTGGCCAGAAATTTATTATCCGATAGTGGAATTATATTTATATCGATAGATGAACATGAAGTTATTAATTTATCCAATTTGTGCAATGAAATATTTGGTGAAGATAATTTTGTTGAAAGATTTATTTGGAAGAGTGGAAGAACCTCAGCATCAACTTTTACCCGAGAACATGAATATATTTTAGCCTATGCAAAAGATATATCTCAATTACCTCATATTGTTTATAAGGGAGATGATAGCTTGATTTCTGATCGCGCAATAAAAAAGGTTAGCTTTAAAAACCCTGCGTCAGAAATAACCTTCCCTGCTGGCGTCAAGTTTTTAGGTGAAAATAAAACGTTTTCATCAGCATTTGGAGATAAAGAATTTATTGAAGTTACTTCAGGGGTATTTGAATGTAAGAATGGAGCCTTAGCTAGCGAGGTCACTCTAAAAGCGGGTTGGACAATGAAGAGCCAAATCGAAAATTGGCTATCAGGAAATGATACTTTTGATTCTAAAGGACAGCAGGTTGTTGAGTTCTTCTTCAAACCTAATGGTGTTCTTCAGTATGTTAAAAAGCGAGGCACTGAACATCCAAAAACAATAATAACAGATTTTACAACGAAGCAAGGAGGTAAAGAGGTTGAAGCCCTTCTCTGTTCATCTGTTTTTGATTATCCAAAACCGACAGGATTAATTGAGCACTTAATGAAGGTCACGGATAGGGAAGATATCATTCTTGATTTTTTTGCTGGAAGTGGTTCTACAGGTCATGCTGTATTAAAACAAAATAAGAAAGATAGCGGTAAAAGAAAGTTTATATTGGTTCAATTGCCTGAGCCTGTCCCAAAAAATGCGGGTGCAACAGAGTATTGTACTCAGGAGTCAATACCCGGATTTATCTCCAGAATTTCCCTCAAAAGAATAAAAAAAGCCATTGCAGAAGAAGATAAAACTCAAGGTGTTAAGTTTTTCAAATTAGATCAAACAAATATTCATTCTTGGGATGCTGATTTTGAAAGCTTAGAACCTGCCCTGCAACTGGCTGCTAAATCTATCAAAGATGACCGTATACCTGAAGATGTGCTTTACGAGATCTTGTTGAAATATGGTTTAGAGCTGACCGAACAAGTAGAAGAAACTACGGTTGAAGGCAAAAAAGTCTTTATAGTTGGTTCAGGTGTGTTGATGGTCTGTCTTGATGACGATATTACCGAACAGGTGGTTGAAGGTATTGCCAAACTGAAACAAGAGCTTGACCCTGAAAGTACCCAAGTTGTACTTAAGGATCAAGGCTTTGCCGACAGCGTAGTGAAGGCCAATACGATTCAGATCCTGAAGCAGTATGGTATCGACGATGTGAAGAGCATTTAAGGTGATGGTAATGAAGATTCAATTTAGATCGAACTTATCACACCAAATAGATGCGGTTGAGGCTGTTTTAGGTGTGTTTGAAGGGCAGGAAACATTTCAATCTCATTTCACTGTAGCTGATAATATGTTGGCGAACCAGCAGCTAGATATCTTTGGTAAGAACAACGACATCGGTGTTGGTAATATTCTTGCCTTATTGCCTGATGAGATTTATACCAACACACGTAATGTCCAGTTAAAGAATGGCTTGGCACAGGTTGAAAACGTCAAACAAGAACTGCCAAGTCTAGATTTCAGCATTGAGATGGAAACAGGTACAGGTAAAACCTATGTGTACCTGCGTTCTATCTTTGAGCTAAATCAGCGTCATGGACTGACAAAATTTATCATCGTGGTGCCGTCCATTGCGATTAAAGAAGGTGTCTATAAATCACTGCAAATAACGGAGCAGCATTTCCGTGAGCAGTACAAAAACATCCAGTATGACTATTTTGTCTATGACTCATCAAAGCGCGAACAGATTCGTAACTTTGCTACCAATGATTACATCCAAATCATGGTGATCAATATTGATGCGTTCAGTAAGTCATTCACCGATCCGACGAAGGAAACTACCGCGAATCTGATTCACCGTACAGATGACAGATTGAACGGGATGAAGCCTATTGAATTTATTCAGGTTACTCGCCCTGTGGTAATCATTGATGAACCACAATCAGTAGTATCAACGGCAAACCGAAAAGAAGCGATAGGCAGCTTAAAACCGCTGTGTACATTCCGTTATTCAGCCACGTTGAAGGAAGCGCCACATCTGCTGTATAAACTTGACGCTATTGATGCCTATGAGCGTAAACTGGTTAAGCAAATTGAGGTTGCTTCTCTGGATGTTAAGGACGGGCACAACCAAGCCTACATCAAGCTAGTGAGTGTTGATAATAAGACGTCCCCCATTTCTGCCAAGATTGAAATTGACGCTCAAACACGCACAGGCAAGCTGCAACCACGTAAGGTAATAACTATCAAAGATGGTCAGATTAATGACTTATTCGAACTTTCGGGTGGGCGTAGTGTTTATGAAGGCTATATTGTTAACGATATTTATTGCGAAGAAGGTAATGAGTATATTGATTTTACCAGTCGCGATGAAATTGTGCGCCTTGGGCAAGCCATTGGTGAAGTGGATTCAGAGGCCTTTAAGCGCCTTCAAATAGCCAAAACTATCGAAGAGCATCTGGAAAAAGAGCTGAAATTCTATCACAAGGTAACAACGGGCTATGACAGGCTCGAGCACCCGAAAATTCTAAGCCAGAAAGGGATTAAGGTGCTGAGTCTGTTCTTTATCGATAAGGTTGCCAACTACCGCGGCTACTCGAAAGATGGCGTTCCTGTTCAGGGTAAGTTTGCCAAGTGGTTTGAAGAAGAGTTTGCCAGACTGGTTAGCAAGCCCAAATATCGCGTGTTGTACCCGAGAATCTGGGATCATGATGGAGATAAATACACCATCAACGAAGTCGCGTTGCGAGAACTCATTCAAGCGCTACATGATGGCTACTTTGCACAGGACAAGAAAAAAGATGCTTCTGGCAACCCTCAGTTCGCTGATTCGAAGCTTTCATCTAAAGGCGAAGGGGGAAAAACGGCGGCCGATGAGTCTGCCTATAACCTGATTATGAAAGACAAAGAAAAGCTTCTATCTATAGACGAGAAGCTGCGCTTTATCTTTTCACACTCAGCACTGAAAGAAGGCTGGGACAACCCGAATGTTTTCCAGATCTGTACGTTGAATGAAACCAATTCAATCACTAAAAAACGACAGGAAATCGGTCGTGGCCTACGTTTAGCCGTTGATCAATCGGGTGAGCGCGTGCCTTATGGTTTTGAGGTAAATACGCTGACCGTTATGGCAAACGAATCTTATGAAGGCTTTGTTTCTGAACTGCAAAAAGAGATTGAAGCGGAAGAAGGCATTAAATTTGGTGCGGTTGAGCCTCACCAATTTGCCAATATTGTTGTTTCTGGCGGGCTGGATCAGAAAGCCTTCTTGGGGGCGAAGAAGTCAGAAGCGATCTTCCGGCACCTTATGTCTCAAGGTTATATCGATGCCAAAGGCAAGACTCAGGATGCGCTGAAAATTGCCATCAATAACAACGAGGTGAGTCTGCCTTCCAGTGTCACTGAGCATACTGATGCCATCGTTGCCACGTTGAAGAAGCTGACAAAAGGCTTGAACGTGAAAAAACACGAAGAGAAGTGCTCTGTCGCTTTGTGTGAAGATACAAATGGTAAGCAGGTTGTACTTGGTGAAGCCTTTAAGGCGCTTTGGGGACGTATTAAATACAAAACGACTTATCGTGTTAACTTTAGTATCAACGAACTGGTTGAAAACTGTATCAGGGAAATTAGGGCGAACGTGGTGGTAGCCAGCGCCAGATTTCAGTACACCAAAGTTAAGGTTGCAGTTACTGAAGCTGAACTGGAAACTTACGATGAGAAAACCAAAATACAGTATTATCGCAATCGCAACTTCCAGTTGCCTGATATCGTGACTTATCTGACCGATCAGACCAATCTGACCCGCCAGACAATTATCGATATTCTGCTGGGTTTGGGCGATAAGCTGGAAGCCTTCAAAAACAACCCTCAGCGCTTTATCGAGTTAGCTGGTGAAGTTATTCGTAAACAAATGCGTATTGTCATTGTAGGTGGTGTTAAATATCACCGTCTTGGTGACGAAACATACTATGCCCAAGAGCTTTTTCAGGAAGAAGAGCTGACTGGCTACCTCAAAGATATGGTGAAAGCTGAAAAGTCGATATATGACTACATCATTTGTGATTCAGATACCGAGTTTAACTTCGCCGAAAAGCTAGAACGCGCTGAAGAAGTGAAGATTTATTCCAAGCTGCCATCTTGGTTCAAGATTGATACCCCGCTGGGCAGTTACAATCCTGATTGGGCGGTATTAATTGACAAAGATGATGGAATGGGAGAGCAGCTTTACTTCGTGGTTGAAACGAAATCAAGTATATTCTCAGATGATTTGCGTGAGGCTGAACAGGCTAAGATCAAGTGTGGCGTTGAGCATTTCAATGCGCTAAGCAAAGACAAAAATGGCAAAGAGGTGCCTAATGCTGCCAAATTTGTCAAAGCCGATAACTTTGATACGTTCAGTGCTCATTTTTAATCTTTATGTACGGCTATCAGCCGTGCATAATTGCTTAGTAGATATTTAATCATCAAATGATTCTCTTTGACTGGTTACTTGATCAGGGCGTTCAGATAAAAAATCGTCAGCCACGGATTGACCTAAGAGAAAAAAACTATCCCATGTATTTTGAACAGGTGTGATAGTACGTTCCTTGCCTTTTGCTCTGATCATTAACATCCTGATACTCCCCCCATATAAATGCAAATGGTTGTCCCTGCAAATAAAAAATAACATGACATATTGAACAGAAAGCTACTTATCTGATTAGAAAGTCTTTTTGCGGGGGAAATAATATGAATAACCATTATGATGTTTTGATTATGGGAGCTGGCGTTTCCGGCATTGGTATGGCGTGTCATCTGGCAAGAGAATGTCCTGACAAGAAAGTGGGGATCTTAGAACGTCGCCATAATATAGGTGGAACCTGGGATCTATTTCGCTATCCGGGTATTCGCACAGACACCGATATGATGAGCTATGGCTATAAGTTTCGTCCTTGGGAAGATACCAGTATTTTTGCAGATGCGCCTTCAATCAGGCGCTATCTCAACTCAGCGGCAGAAGAGTATGGAGTTGATAAGAAAATCCAGTTTGGATTAAAGATCACCCAAACTAATTGGTCAAATGAAACTCGCCAATGGATTATTACCTCGATTGACGAAACCAGTGGGGATACTCGGCAATTTACCTGTCATTTTCTTGTCGGTGCGACAGGTTACTATAACTATGATGATCCTTATATACCCAAATTTCCCGGCCTTGAAAATTTCAAAGGTCCGGTCATTCACCCTCAACATTGGCCTGAAACATTAGATTACAAAGGAAAACGGGTTGTTGTGATTGGGAGCGGCGCAACTGCTGTCACTTTACTTCCGGCAATGGCTAATGATACTGAACACATCACTATGCTTCAGCGCTCCCCAAGCTACATTTTTTCAATACCGGGAAAGGATAAGCTCGCTGATATTTTAAAAGGGATTATTCCGCGACGTTGGGTTTACGCGTTGAGCAGAAGTCGCAATATCTTTTTTTTCAGTTCGTTGTATAGGATAAGCCGATATTCTCCTAAGCTATTGAAATCGTTTTTGCTGGGTTTAGCTCGCAGAAAAGTCGGCCCTGATTTTGATATGAAACACCTTACTCCAAAGTACATGCCATGGGATGAACGGCTGTGTTTTGTTCCCGACAGCAATCTATTTAAGGTATTGAGAGAAGGTAAAGCGTCTATCGTTACCGACCAGATTGAACGTATAACTGAAAACGGTATTTTATTGCAGTCTGGTAAAGAACTACCTGCGGATATCATAGTGACAGCGACAGGGTTGCAATTACAATTGATGGGCGGAATTGAGCTTTTAGTTGATGGACAACAACCGCAAAGCAATAACCTAATGTTTTATAAAGGGACATTGATACAGGATATCCCTAATTTCGCCTATTTATTTGGTTATATCAATAATGCCTGGACATTGAAAGTTGATCTATCAGCAGAATATATTTGTCGCTTGTTAAACGAGATGGATCGTCGCCATGCCTCGGTTGTGACACCACATGCCCAATCGGGTGAAATCTTGTCCAATGAGCATATTTTTGGTGCATTGCGATCGGGGTATGTACAACGTGGTGAATTTGGTCTTCTTCGTCAGGGGCGCAGCCCAAATTGGAATGTTCCACACGATTACAAAAAGGATAAAGAAGTTATAGGGCAGCCAGTAGATGATATGGCATTACGCTGGAAGTGACTTTTTAATATCCGACGACACAAAAAATGCACATGAACCAAGCTCTGTCAGAACTGAATGAAATTAAGCGGAATGCCATCAACTCACTGGATACCAGCGCCTCCCAATTCAGGGAACTGGCTGAAATCGTGCCTGAAGAAATTGGCCAGAATATTCTGGCCACTATCCAACAAACGGATATTGTGGGTGCTATCCGGCAGGGTTAGACCCTGTACCTACTTCATGAAGGGCTGTTGCCAGTTCATTCTGTCGTGGGTAAGAAGTAAGCTTATGCAGTAACTGTCTTGGTTTGATGCTTTACCATGACTGGCTGAAGGAAAAAATTGACCAGCCCCTTGTAACAAAAAGGATCTCAAGCAGGTCTTTTTTGCCTTGACGATCCCATCACTATTTTTTTTAATATGTTAACGTATTCCTCTCTGGCTTAAACATTAAGCCCATATTATTTAAATCCAAACTAGGATGGAACTCTGTATGTCATACATGATCTATTTAACCTTAAACGGTAAGAAACAAGGATTAATATCTGCGGGATGTTCAACGCTTGATTCGATAGGGAACCGATATCAAAAAGGACACGAAAACCAAATTCAAATACTTAGTTTAAATCACTCGCTATCCCGTCAACAAAATGTTAGCCACAGCCCTATACAATTTATCAAACCCATCGATAAATCATCGCCATTATTAGCAATGGCGATAGACGCCAATGAATCACTGGATGGTAAATTTATTTTTTATAGAACCAGTCAGGTTGGGCAACTGGAACTTTTTTATGAAGTCAAGATCACGGAAGCAACAATTTCTGATATTTCTTGTGTCTACCCACACTCTATAAATGATCATGATAAGATGCCATATGAAAAAATAATGCTCAATTATAAATCAATATCATGGAACCATGTAACAGCAGGAACTTCCGCATATAGTATATGGGAAGACCGGGTTTATTAAAAATAATATAACTAAGCATATATAATATATATGCTTAGCGACATAAGTTTGGATCTTTTACATACTTATTTGGTGAGCCAACTGACAATCTCTGGCAAACAACATATCCCTCTTCCCTCAGCTTTGAATCTAAGTACCAAGAAAAAGGAAAACTTAAAAATAAAAAAACAAAAAAGGTGATGGTAAGGATCTTCACTAGATTAGCATTAAGCTTCATTGGTTTTAATGTGACACTATAATAAAAAACGCATGAAAACATATAAAAACAAAGAGGAAATACGGACAAAATAGCAATAGACCTCCAAGAGAAAGTTATTTCTTTCCTCATTTCAATAATTGACAAAATATCGTCAAAAATAAGATAAGAAACAAGGGTTATTATTAAAACAATAGACAGCGAACTTATTATAACAAAAAAATTTTTTTTATTATCCATACCAACCTCTTTACCATTAAACTAAAAATCTATCAAAATAAAATCACCATTTTAATTTTATTTATTCACAAGGGTAACCAAATGGCTGAATACAAGGACGCGGATGAGCATCTGTCATCTGATCTAATTTTCGCATGTGGTCTATCAGAGCTTTACTTAACTCATATTTATTATCAAGGTAATATAATAGATAACTAACCGCGAGACCAACCCCAACAGCTACGGCAGCGACAGCAAGGGCATAAGTACCAGCAGTTAAAATCATTCCAGCAGCAGCTGTAACTACCATACCTGCCAAAACTCCAACGGCTGTTTTTGCTACATCCATAGCTATATTTCCAAGAAGATTATAAAGATCATACTCGTCTCTAAACGCTAATTCTAATAATCTATAAGCAGCGGCAACAAAAATAACTCTCCTAGCCCCATCGATGACAGCATGTTGCATTCCTTGCGTTCCTATCCCCATATCGATCATTCTCCAGTTACCCACACTATATTTTGCAGCAGTCAAGAATCTTCTAACACCTGTTCTACCTGTTAACCTTATACTTCTATTACCAAATCTATCAACATATTCAGTCACTCTTACACCAAAATTATTGCGGAGTTCATTTGCCAGTTGAGCAAAACCATAGGCATCAATTATATTTCCTGTGAAGGATGTAACAAAATCTGAACATAAAAAACCAGCTTCTTTCCATGATGAGTTTGGGTTAGGCCCACACATGTTTTTTACTATATTAACAGCTTCTTCAAATGTTAATAAAACATAAAGCTCTTCATTGTCACTTAATTTTTTTTCAAGTTCAGAATATTGTTTTCGTCTGATTTCTTTGCTCATGCTTAAAGGCTTTAACGTTCCATTTTCAACAACAAGAGAGCCATCAGTAAATGCCCTTTCAAATTCTCTTCGACTCATTTCAACACACCTCAATTTAAATAAAATAATAAATTTAAAACAAAGATTTTAATGTCTTAAATTTTTATGTTCTAATTTTAATGTTAATGCTCGACCATCAGAAAAACGCATATTACTCATGTCGGCCTGAGTCGGCAATAATAATTGAAAACTAAACATCATCACAGCCAGTTTCTCTTCTGCCATGGCTGGGCTATTGACTAACACCTGCCTTATTTCCTGCATCAATACTTCTTTATCACCCATACAACACCCCTATCATTTATTTATTAATCGACAGAATATAACACCTTTATATAAAAAATAGCCATACCAATAAAATTGTAATACTCCATTAAAATCAAAGATGAATCATTCATAAAGAATGATTGTAACTTGATAGGATTTTATTTATCCCTATCCAAAAATCAAAGAAATAAGTAACGTAATGCTGGATTAACGCAATAAGTGCAACATGCGACCGGTATAAGCTTCCATTGGCGTCAGCCCATTTAAAATCTTTCTTGGTGTCATATTCAGCCTCAATTCCATATCGCTGATAGCTTGCTCCGTCAGTGGGCCAAAAGCGGTTCCCTTAGGC
>NZ_JBBMXH010000031.1:0-42230 GCF_037996725.1 Xenorhabdus entomophaga | reverse complement strand
ACCACTGGCGACGCTTTATCACTTGGACTAAAGAGACAATGGAGCATGAGCTAAATACGTTATTGGGAAGTTATGGCAACAAATTTGCAATTAATTTCTCTTGAGGACTTATATGAGATTGTTTTTTATGACTAAGGATAACAAAATTAAATTATCACGATTGTCAACTGCTTGCGATCCTTTCCTGGATGAAGACATTGGCATGCTGGATAAAGAGAAAATAAAAACAGAGGGTTTTATTGAGTTAATAGATGATAAAAAATGTGAAATACGATATGGAAGGAGTAATTATCGGGAAAAGATCTTGCTTGCTTCTTTAGCCGGTTTTTTATTAGGTTTTTTCTTTTTTATTGATGATTACATTACATCATGGAAAGCTAATGAGAGGATTAATTTAAGAATTGTTAGTAACATCAAAGATAAATATGGGGAAAATTTTTATCTAAACCCTAAATTGCCAGATTATTATAAAGCTTATGAGTATATTGCTGATGCAAAGAACATTTCTTTTTCTCAATATTTTCATATTCTTTATACTGATAGTGGTTTTTACGGTAAATCGAGAGCCCGAAAAGGTTTGTTACTAGATGGTGGCTTTTTCCTATTTTCTATTACAATGATTTTAATTCATTTATGGGTGTTGTCTTTAATTCGAAAACTATCCCCTCTTGTTATTGATCGGGAAAAGCAACTATTTTATACATGGCATAGGGGAAGAATGTATGTTGCGCGTTACTCACAAATCGATGTTGTTCATCTCTACGATGTTTTGTATTTAAGAGTGTATGGATTTGACAAAAATAACAAACTGATGATTTATGCTTTTGAACCCCGTATTCCTAACCTGATAGATGATATAATAAGCAAAAAGTATTTATTGGCATTTGTTGCAAAATATCTGATACAAGGAAAAGAATCCGTCAGTTCAGTGGATTTTAAACGTCAATCAACAATATTTCCTTTCCGTAAAAATTCAAAACCAACGGATTGGGAGCAACAGATTTCAGCAATTTTAGCTGAATTAGATAGACTTGGTCCACCAAAAGGAGCTACTGATCCGAGATAATAGTTGTAAAAAATATTAATATAGTGAGTTATATTTTTATTTCAGAAAAAATAGCACCGAAGAATATTACAATTATCTCGGTGCTAATTTTAAAGTTTCAGAAATCATATTATAAATCGTTACTTTATTATTTATATCAAATTGTTATATGGGGTTATTTTGTATGACTAAGGATAACAAAATTAAATTATCACGATTGTCAACTGCTTGCGATCCTTTCCTGAATGAAGATATTGACATGCTGGATAAAGAGAAAATAAAAACAGAGGGTTTTATTGAGTTAATAGATGATAAAAAATGTGAAATACGATATGGCAGGAGTAACTATCGTGAAAAGATTTTACTTGCTTCTTTAGCCGGTTTTTTATTAGGGTTTTGTTTTTTTATTAATGATGTTATGAATACATGGAAAGCGAATGAGGAAAGTTATTTGGAAACTGTTATTCGCACCAAGAAAAAGTATGGAGATGAATTTCATTTAAATCCAAAGTTACCAGATTTTCTTGAACCATATAAGTATATTGCTGATGCAAAGAGTATCTCTTTTTTTCAATACTTTCATATTCGTTATATGGACAATGGTTTTTATAAAAAATCTAGAGTTCGAAAAAATTTATTATTAGATGGTGGATTTCTCCTATTTTCTATTACAATGATTTTAATTCATTTATGGGTATTTTCTTTAATTCGAAAACTATCCCCTCTTGCTATTGATCGGGAAAAGCAACTATTTTATACATGGCATAGGGGAAGAATGTATGTTGCGCGTTACTCACAAGTCGATGTTGTCCATCTCTATGATGTTCTGTATTTAAAAGTTTATGGATTTGACAAAAATAACAAACTGATGATCTATGCTTTTGAACCCCGTATTCCTAACCTAATAGATGATGTAATAAGCAAAAAATATTTATTGGCATTTGTTGCAAAATATTTATTACAAGGAAAAGAGGCTGTCAGTTCTGTAGATTTTAAACGTCAAGAGCGATTACCGTGGTTTCGTAAGCAAAGAAAACCAACGGATTGGGAGCAACAGATCTCAGCAATTTTAGCTGAATTGGATAGGCTTGGTCCACCGAAACGAGCTACTGACCCTAAATGATAGTTGGAAAATATTAATATAGTTAGTTATATTTTTATTTCATAAAAGATAGCATCAAGAATATTACAATTATCTCGGTGTTATCTTTAAGAGTTAAAAAATTATATTTTAATTGGTTGATTTATTTATGTTAAATTGTTATACGGGGTTGGTTTTGTATGGCTAAGAGTAATGAAGTTAAATTAACACGAATGTCAACTATTTGCGGTCCTCTTTTGAAGGAAAATATTGGTATACTGGATAAAGAACAAATAAACTCAGAGGGTTTTATTGATTTAATTGATGATAAAAATTGAGTATTTATTAAAATTCCCCTTTCTTTTATTTGAACAAGATAACACTGGCGATCTCGGTCGATGTTTTTAATGCCCTGACCTGCATAAATAACAGATCTGCTTCCTCATATTCTTTGCGCAAATACCCCAGCCATTGCTTGATACGGGCAACATGATACAACCCCGTATCTCCCTGCTTTTCCAAATAAGTGTAGTTTTGCAGTAATTTGAGCACATCGCTCCACGGCATTCTTGGCTCGTTATATTTGATGACCCGACTCAAGTTTGGCATATGCAGTGCACCACGCCCTATCATCACGGCGTCACATCCTGTGATTTTGATACATTCCTGAGCACTCTGCCAATCCCAGATTTCCCCATTGGCAATCACAGGAATGGAGAGACGACGACGAATCTCGCCAATCGCCTCCCAATTAATGCGTTCTGCCTTATAACCATCTTCCTTGGTTCGACCATGCACGACTAATTCTGTTGCTCCTGCCTGCTGTACGGCATCGGCAATCTCAAACTGACGTGCATCAGAATCCCACCCCAAACGCACCTTTACCGTCACTGGTAAATGTGCAGGTACGGCTTCACGCATGGCTTTCGCGCCGCTGTAGATAAATTCGGGATCTTTCAGTAAAGTCGCACCGCCTCCGCTGCCATTTACCGCTTTGGAAGGACAGCCGCAGTTTAGGTCAACCCCCCAAGATCCCAATTCAACTGCTCTGGCTGCGTTTTCTGCCAACCATTCTGGATACTGTCCCAAAAGTTGAATCCTGACTGGAGTTCCCGATGGTGTACGACTCTGATGATGCAACTCAGGGCACAACCGGTAAAAAGATTTTACCGGTAGTAAGCTGTCAACCACTCGCAGGAATTCTGTGACGCAAAGGTCGTAATCGTTGACTTCACTCAACAGTTCCCTCACCAGAGAATCCAAAACACCTTCCATAGGAGCCAGCAAAACGCGCATCAATTACTGTCCCGATACCGGGGAACGCGATGCTTTTGTGGTTCGCTGACGCCGCTGACCCGATGGGGTTCCTTGGCTGCGTGGGCGTTCACCATTTTGGGTAGCCTGATGTTTTGAGGATTGACCCTGCTTGCCATTTCTACGTTGGCTACGGGGTTGTTCGCTATGTGAGTGATTGTCGCGGAAGCCATTACCACGGGCATTATTTCTACGGGGACTATTATCACGGCTGTTACGCCCGTTTTGGATTGGCTCAGCCTTGATAGAAGGATCTGGCTCATAGCCCGGAATAGCAATGCGTGGAATTTCCCGCTTCAATAGCCGTTCAATATCTTTCAGAAGCTTATGCTCATCAACACATACCAGCGATATCGCTTGTCCGGTTGCATCCGCACGGCCAGTACGGCCAATTCGGTGAACATAATCTTCTGCCACGTTTGGCAATTCATAATTGACCACATATGGCAATTGGTCGATATCCAAGCCACGGGCAGCGATATCCGTTGCTACTAATGCACGAATCTGCCCTGTTTTGAAATCAGCCAGTGCACGGGTTCTCGCCCCCTGACTTTTGTTACCGTGGATCGCGGCAGCAGTCACACCATCTTTATTCAGTTGTTCCGCCAGTCGATTTGCACCATGTTTGGTACGGGTAAATACCAAAACCTGCTGCCAGTTCTGCTTGCCTATCATGTAAGAGAGCAATTCGCCTTTGCGGTTTTTATCTACAAAATGGATTGATTGATCAATCTGTTCAGATGCAGAGTTACGACGCGCGACTTCTACACTCACCGGATTATGCAGCAACTTATTGGCAAGGCTCTTTATGTCATCAGAAAAAGTTGCGGAAAAGAGTAAGTTTTGGCGTTTTGCCGGCAGTTTATTCAATACACGTCGGATATCATGGATAAAACCCATATCCAACATACGGTCAGCTTCATCCAAAATCAGGATTTCAACGTGGGAGAGATCAACGGCATTCTGGTGTTCCAGATCCAGCAAACGCCCCGGTGTTGCCACCAGAATATCCACCCCACCACGCAGTTTCATCATCTGCGGGTTAATACTGACTCCACCAAACACCACGAATGAGCGTAATTTGAGATACTTACTGTAATTACGTACATTTTCGCCAACCTGCGCCGCCAATTCTCGTGTCGGTGTCAGAATCAGTGCTCTGATCGGACGACGGCCTTTTGTCTGAATCGGGGATTCACTCAAAAGTTGCAGAATAGGTAAGGTAAACCCTGCTGTTTTTCCGGTACCGGTCTGGGCACTGGCCAGCAGATCTTTACCAGATAACACAACAGGAATGGCCTGTTGCTGAATAGGGGTAGGTTCCGCGTAGCCTTGTTCTTCAACGGCACGCAAAATATCAGCCTTCAAGCCGAGTGACTCAAAATTCATAAATAAGAAATGCTCCAGACTTCACCATTCCTGATATCAATTCAGGGGCAGTTTTATGGGAAGAAAACAGACGCGTTAAAACGCAAAGAAATTACACAAACTGCGATGTACCATAAGCGCGGCATTATAACAGATATATGATTTCAAACAGCCCTGAAAAGCTAATAATTGGCACGAAATTTCATTGAAAGCGCCCACTTACGAGTATTGACCAAAAATAGGAAAATTATTTTTTATAGATGTCTATTAAAAAGACAGTTTGTGTCAACTTTACATCAACTTACTTTAGTCTTAAAGTCAATCATACGATTGATATATTTACGACACTCCCGGCAATTCTTTTTCTTTATAACAGGATATCTTTTAACATGGCAGCGAAGACGGCTCAGACATCACGAGGCGAACAAGCCAAACAGCCACTTCTTGAATCAGCAATAGAAATTTTTGGTAAATCAGGTCTGGATGGTGCCACGACTCGCAACATTGCCCAACACGCGCAACAAAATATCGCGGCCATTGCCTACTATTTTGGTTCTAAAGAAGGACTATACCTCGCTGTCGTGCAACATATCGCCGATAAGCTGAAATCGGAATTTTCCGCGTTAATTGAATCAATTGACCGTTTTTTTGCCGAAACACCGAAACCCTATCCACAAGAAAAAATTCTGGAATTTATTCATCAAGGCATGGTTAGCTACAACCGCCTGATTTTCGAGAAAAGCAGTATCAATATCAGCCGCATCATGTCACATGAACAACTGACGCCAACAGAAGCTTACAGTGTCATGCATGAACAAGGGCTGGCCCCGATTTATTCCCGTATCAATAAGTTAATCGCCAATTATATCGGCGCTGACGAACGTGAGATTTCAACCCAAATCCACACTCACGCCTTATTAGGGGAGATTCTTTCTTTCCGTCTGGCACGGGAAGCCTTATTGCGCCAAACAGGCTGGGATAATATTGGCACTAAAGAATATGAGTTAATTAACCAAGTCTTGTCTCAACACATCAACTTATTGCTTGAAGGGTTACGAAAAAAATAAGGCAACAAGAATTACAGCAACAAATCGTTATAGACTCAAAAATATGCATACCCGATAAACTTCAAATGACAGCTTAATCCTTTGAAAGATAAGGGTATAAATTGAACAAGGCATAAGGGATAGTATGAACAGTAAAAAGTTTGCTCTTGCCCTATTGGCGCTCATTGTTGTTATCGGTGCTATTGTTGGCACCTATTATTATCAGGAACAAAATGGCAGGGAACTGACCCTGTATGGCAATGTCGATGTCAGAACGGTTAATCTTGGTTTCCGGGTTACAGGTAAGCTGGCTGAACTGCAAGTGGATGAAGGTGATGCCATTACTGCGGGACAGACACTCGGCCATCTTGATGATGCTCCCTTTATTAATGCCTTGAATCAATCCAAAGCCGCCCGGGATGTCGCCAAGGCAAATCTTGCCAAAGCAGAAGCGGGTTACCGCACTGAGGAAATCTCCCAAGTGCGTGCAGAGGTGGCTCAGAAAGAATCGGCATTCCGCTTTGCCGATAGTTTCCTGAAACGCCAGCAGGGATTGTGGCAAAGTAAAACTATCTCAGCCAATGATCTGGAAAATGCCAAAACCGGACGAAACCAGGCATTGGCCGCTTATCAGGCAGCAAAAGATAAATTGCGCCAATTTGAAACCGGTTATCGCATAGAAGAAATTATCGCCGCCAAAGCCCAGCTTAGCCAAGCAGAAGCGGCGGTTGCACAAGCTGAACTCAATCTGAAAGATACCCAACTCACTTCACCATCAGCAGGTGTTATTCTGACCAGAGCCATTGAGCCGGGTACAATGCTGGCGGCCGGAAATACGGTTTTTACTCTGTCACTCACCAAACCTGTCTGGATCAGGGCGTATATTGATGAACCTAATCTGAATCAGGCTACCGCAGGGCGGGAAATTCTGATTTATACCGATGGACGGAAAAATCAGCCCTATCACGGCAAAATCGGCTTTGTTTCTCCAACCGCTGAATTTACTCCCAAAAATGTCGAAACTCCCGATTTAAGAACGGATTTAGTTTATCGTCTGCGGGTTATTGTTCTTGATCCTGATGAAGGGCTGAAACAAGGAATGCCCGTTACCCTGCATTTTGCTGGTACAAATTCTACTGAAGCCAACAATAAGTAAGGCGATAACATGAGCAGTTCAGCTTATACGATCAAACTGAACGGCGTGGAGAAAATTTTTCCAGGATTGGACGCCCCTGCTGTCTCACATCTACAGGCAGAAATTCAGGGCGGATCTGTCACAGGGCTTGTCGGCCCTGATGGCGCAGGAAAAACCACGTTGATACGCATGCTGGCCGGATTATTGAAGCCTGATAGCGGCAATATTGAAATTATGGGGCTTGATCCCATCAAAGATAGTGTCCAGGTCCGTTCTGAACTCGGCTATATGCCGCAAAAATTCGGTCTGTATGAAGATTTGACTGTCATGGAGAATCTCACCTTATATGCCGATTTACGTGGTGTACTTGGCGAGGAGCGCAAAGCTACATTTCAAAAATTACTCACCTTTACGGATTTAACCCGTTTTACTGGACGTCTGGCGGGAAAATTGTCCGGCGGCATGAAACAAAAACTGGGGCTTGCCTGTACTTTACTGGGTAGCCCGAAAGTTCTGTTACTTGATGAACCGGGCGTGGGTGTTGACCCTATCGCCCGCCGTGAATTATGGCAGATGGTACATGAACTCGCTTCCGAAGGTATGCTTATCCTATGGAGTACCTCTTATTTGGATGAAGCCGAGTTATGTCGTGATGTTTTGCTAATGAACCGGGGTGAGTTGCTCTATCGCGGTCAGCCACAAAATTTGACTCAGAATATTGCCGGACGATCTTTTTTACTCGATGTTAAGCAGGGCGACCGACGCAAAACGCTCCAACATGCCCTCATCCTGCCCCAAGTGACTGATGGCGTGATTCAAGGAAGATATGTTCGTTTAATCTTGAAAGAAGAAGCAGATAAAAACGCCTTACTCCAACAAATGGGGCTATCCGAAGCCAATATTCTTGAGGCCGAACCGCGTTTCGAAGATGCTTTTATCGATTTACTGGGCGGCGGCCCGCCCCATCGTTCCGAATTGGCTGAAATAATGCCTCAGATCCCGCCCAATCCGACAGAAACCGTGATAGAAGCCTGTAACCTGACTAAGAAATTTGGGGATTTTGCCGCCACTGATGATGTGGATTTTCAGGTGAAACGCGGGGAAATTTTTGGTCTGTTAGGACCAAATGGCGCCGGAAAATCCACAACCTTTAAGATGATGTGCGGGTTGATGCTCCCCACTTCCGGTAAGGCACTGGTTCTGAAGATGGATTTAAAAACCAGCTCAGGCAAGGCGCGCCAACGCCTTGGTTATATGGCTCAGAAATTCTCGCTCTATGGCAACCTGACAGTTGAGCAGAATCTTAAATTTTTCTCCGGTGTTTACGGGCTGAAAGGCCGGCATCAGAAAGAAAAAATGTCAGATATGATTCAGGCATTCAATCTTGGGCCAATCTTGCAACAAAAAACAGATAGTCTTCCACTCGGTTTTAAACAACGCCTTGCCCTTTCCTGTGCATTGATGCACGAGCCTGACATTCTGTTTCTGGATGAACCCACTTCCGGTGTCGATCCGCTGACCCGCCGCGAATTTTGGCTCCATATCAATGGCATGGTCGATAAAGGGGTTACCGTGATGGTAACAACCCACTTTATGGAGGAAGCAGAATACTGTGACCGTATCGGGTTGGTATTCCGGGGAAAATTGATTGCAGCCGGAACCCCTGACGAGCTGAAACAATTGGTCGCTACGGATGAGCGGCCTAACCCTTCGATGGAAGATACGTTTATCGATCTCGTGGTGAATTACGATAAGGAGCCACAATGAGCCGTTCTGAACATGCAGCATCCCAGAAAGCCGTCAATTTCTCATGGCGTCGATTGAACGCCCTCTGCATCAAGGAAACTAAACAGATTATCCGTGATCCCAGTAGTGCGTTGATTGCAGTAGTGATCCCGCTGATGCTGTTATTTATTTTTGGCTATGGCATAAACCTTGATTCCAGCAAACTTCGCCTCGGTATTCTGATGGAGCAGCAAAGCGAAGATGCCCGTGAATTAGTTCACGCATTTACGGGCTCGCCTTATATTGATGCCACCATCAGCGATAATCGCCACTTCTTAATCAAGAAAATGCAGGAGAACCAAATCCGGGGCATCATCGTCATTCCGGTAAATTTTGATGCCCAACTTGCCCGCGCGGACAGCCATGCACCTATTCAGGTCATTACTGATGGCAGTGAACCCAATACCGCCAACTTTGTTCAGGGTTATACCAAAGGTATCTGGCAAATCTGGATCCAGCAGCGGGGCCAGAATCGGGGTGTCTCAACCACGCCATTGATAGATACGCAAATCCGCTATTGGTTCAATTCGGCGGCTATTAGCCGACACTTCCTCATTCCCGGCGCAGTTTCCATTATCATGACCGTAGTCGGTGCCATCCTCACTTCACTCGTAGTTGCCCGTGAATGGGAACGCGGAACTATGGAAGCATTACTTTCAACCCAAGTCACCCGAACCGAATTATTGCTCGCCAAGTTATTGCCCTATCAAGTCTTAGGCTCTTTTGTCATGGTGCTTTGCATGATATTCACGGTTTTTGTACTGGATGTTCCTTATCGTGGCTCACTCTGGATATTGGCGTTAGTCTCCAGCCTCTATCTTGCCACTGCCTTGGGCATGGGGCTATTGATCTCAACTCTGACACGCAACCAGTTCAATGCAGCGATGATTTCCCTTAACGCCGCTTTTTTACCTGCCATTATGTTGTCTGGCTTTGTTTTCGAAATAGACAGTATGCCGGTGCTTATTCAGGCTTCGACTTATATCGTCCCCGCACGCTATTTTGTCAGTGGCCTACAAACACTCTTTCTGGCGGGTAACATCGGTACGGTATTAATCACAAACCTGCTCCTGCTGATTGCCAGCTCTATCGTTTTTATTGGCTTGACTGCGTGGAAAACTCGTCGGCATCTGGATTAAAAAGGAAAGAGCATGTTTCATCGCTTGTATACGCTAATCATGAAAGAGTTGCAGTCTCTCCTGAGAGAGCCGCAAACACGGAATATTTTGATTTTGCCCGTAATTCTGCAAATGATTTTATTTCCATGGGCAGCAACGCTGGAAGTCAAAAATGCCACTATTGCTATTTATAACGAAGATAAGGGACAAGCTTCGATTGAATTAACTCAACGGCTGGCAAAATCGAAAGCATTTCCTGATGTTATTCTGCTCACCAGTTCGCAAGAAATCCGTCCTACACTGGATAACCGCAAGGCGCTGTTGTTAGTGCGTTTTCCTCAGAATTTCAGTGCCAACATTGCCAGCCATAATCCGACATCAATTCAAGTTTTGCTGGATGGGCGTAATTCAAATAGTGCTCAGATTGCCGCCAACTATATTCAGCAAATTGTGATGGATTACCAGAAACAGTTATTGGGGAATGCCTCTGGTTTCAATAACAGTGAGCTAATCATCCGTAACTGGTACAACGCCAATTTGGATTATAAGTGGTTTGTCGTGCCATCACTGGTTGCCATGATTATCACGATTGGCGTTCTGATCGTCACGGCTTTGTCTGTCGCACGTGAACGGGAACAGGGAACGCTGGATCAATTGTTGGTTTCTCCATTAGCGACATGGCAAATTTTCCTTGGCAAAGCCATTCCGGCATTGGTCGTCGCTACTATGCAGGCAACCATTGTTTTGCTGATTGGGATTCTGTGTTATCAAATCCCCTTCGCAGGTTCATTGTTGCTATTTTATGGCTGCATGTTGATTTATGGATTATCTCTGGTTGGTTTCGGGTTGCTGATTTCTGCGGTTTGCTCCACCCAGCAACAGGCATTTATCGGCGTGTTTGTATTTATGATGCCTGCGATTTTACTTTCCGGGTACATTTCCCCGGTCGAGAATATGCCTGTCTGGTTACAAGATATCACATGGATTAACCCAATTCGGCATTTTACTGATATTACCAAACAGATTTATTTGAAAGGGGCAGATTTATCTGTCATTTGGCCGAATTTATGGCCTTTATTGGTTATTACTACAACGACTGGTGGAATCGCTTATCGGCTGTTTCGAAGTAAGATTGCTTGATAAAAACGCAAATAGGAAAGAGAGCAGGACAGTGATAAATTATGTTCTCTTTCCCCAATATTTCATTCTCTCAGAAAGGCATTGAGCCGTGCGAAGAGTGATTTCAGGTTGTTAACTGGGAAATATGACGTTGTATCAACCGATAACCACAAGAAGCGGCCAATAATACGATAATACCAGCGCTTAATGTGACAATAAATCCGGCCTGAATGCCCATTTCATCAACTACCCATCCCGAAAGCGAAGCTCCCAGCGCAACACCTATACCTAACCCTGTTACCATCCAGGTTAAGCCTTCTGTCAAGTTGCGGGAAGGCACTATACTTTCCACTAACCCCATCGCAATGATCATGGTTGGAGCAAAAAACAAACCAGAAACAAACACTACCGCAGCAAGTGTCAAAACATCGTAAACCAGCAAAAGTGGTACGGTCGTCAGCATTGTCGCCAGTGCTGCAAACATAAACATACGCGGTAAAGGAATATTTATTTTAACTGCGCCAAATACTAAACCCGCCAAACAAGAACCAATAGCATAGGCCGATAAAACAAAACTTGCAGCCGCTGCCTGCCCTTGCCGTTCGGCGAAAGCTACACTGATAACATCAATCGTACCCACAATTGTACCCAGTGCAATTAGGGACAAAATCAATATTTGTACCGAAGGCATTTTCAAGACAGAACCTGTATTTTCAGTTAAATGTGGATACACGGGCGGCTCTGTTCTTTTTTGTAATACAAAAGCCGTTACCCCAATCGCTAATAAAATTGCCGCAACCAATGGCCCTGCTTCTGGTGCTACAACTACACTTAATCCAACAGAAACCGGCGGGCCAATAATGAAACAAAGTTCATCCAAAACAGTTTCAAAAGAAAAAGCGGTATGAAGACGTGGATCACCTCGATAGATTTCAGTCCACCTTGCCCGAATCATCGCGGGCATACTCGGCATACCTCCCGATAACGCAGCAAAAACAAATAATGTCCAATCCGGAGCCTGAAAATGAGTGCAAAGTAATAGGATAAACATCGAAATAACACTAAGTGCAGTCACGTAAGGCAATACGAAACTTTGACCAAAACGATCTACCATGCGTGAAATTTGTGGAGCCAATATTGCCATGGAAAAAGTAAAAGTTGCGGCCACAGTACCGGCAATCCAATAAGATCCTCGCAATTGCGAAAGCATGGTAATAATACCGATTCCCGTCATCGAAATTGGCATGCGAGCAATCAATCCAGCCACAGAAAATGCTAATGCACCGGGCATACTAAACAATTCTTTATATGGATTAGCCATAAATATTCCTGAGTAATGTATGAAATCAGCAGAGTTATAAAATCATGGGCTCTCAAAACACTTACATACGTGACGTATGTTAAGTTACTTGACATACATTGTGTATGTCAAGTATAAAAACCTGACAATATAAATTTGGAGTCGTGATATGACCCGTAGACCCAGATCTGAAATGATTGAAGAAACCCGACGAAAATTAATTGCAACTGCACGCCGACAATTTGGCACTGTAGGGTATGCCAGTACTGTTATGGATGATTTGACAGCCGAAGCAGGAATGACACGAGGTGCGCTATATCATCATTTCGGCGATAAGAAAGGATTGTTTCTGGCTGTGCTGCAACAAATTGATGCTGAAATGGATGCCCGCCTGACAGAAATTTCAATACATGAAACGGATATCTGGACAGCATTCACTAATCGGTGTCATGCCTATTTGAAAATGGCTATTGAGCCAGAAATACAGCAGATTGTCTTATGTGATTCATCATCTGTTTTAGATGCCGAACAATTACAAACTGCCAGATTACAATGCATCACTGCAATCGCCACAATGTTAAGCACATTAATGGACAAAGGCCAAATCGCTTCTACTTCTCCAGAGATTTTAGCTCGCCTAATCAACGGAGGATTGATGGATACCGCTTTATGGATTGCTAAAAACGAGCATCCTGATACTGCGTTATCTGAGGCTTTAAACGCCCTTGATACTTTATTGGATGGATTGCATAAGACATAAATTAATGCAAGAAATACAGATTATTACGTTTGCACATCTGCGGTTGGCAGTTTAGTTGTTTTTTTAATGCCCCGTTAACCCAATATTTCATCGGTTCATAATTCATATTTAAACCAACGTGGATAGTGGCGATATACTGATTTTTATTTTGCCCCCAACTTTGACAACCGAGAGGCTGTTGCCCTCCTTGAACAGCCATTACGGTATCAAGTTTTATACAGATATAAACAACAGTCTGATAGCAAATCCGATCAAGATTAATCCCATAACTCGTTCGAACCAATAGCCCTTTTGTATAAATTTTTGTCTAATCATAAAATTGGAAAAAATTATACTGACCAATACAAACCATAAAGCATTAACCACACACATCCATACCCCATAAATGATTTGTACCGATATCGGCGTACTACTACTTACCACCGTTGTAAAGACAGCTAAAAAGAACAATGTGGCTTTGGGATTAGTCGCATTTGTCATGAATCCCATCAGAAATGCTTTCCATCTACTTTGCAGAACCTGTCCGCCTCCCCCAGTTTCTAAAGCAGTCGGATCGGCAGGTTTACTCCTAATAAAATTGATGCCAATCCAAATGATGTAAATTCCTCCTACTAGTTTTGCCAGCTCCATCAACCACGGAGTGGTATGCATCAGTGCACTAATACCTACCAATGTATAAATAACATGAACCGATATCCCAGCCCCTATACCTACTGCCGTACATATCCCAGCCCAGCGACCAAACCGTACACTCTGCCGTATAGTAACCGCAAAATCCGGGCCTGGTGCCACTACCGCTAAAAAATGAATCACTGCTAATCCTAAAAATTCACTCCAATAGTGATGTAACATATCAACTCCAAAATGACAGCGGATTCGCTGAACCGCGATAACCAATAAAGCATGACAAACTTAAACGCAAATCGTCTGCACCGGCACTCACAGAGTGCATACATCTGGAATTAAAGAGCAACAGCTCACCGATTTCTGGCTGAATCTCCAGTGTTGGCTTGCCAAGCAAAGAAGGCTCAATACCATAATTATCACCACGCATAGCATCAAACTCTTCAGGAGAAAGTTCATCTTTCCAAAGCTGTAAGGCTCCACCTTGATTAGGCATGGCAAGATAAACATTAGCTGCAAACTGTGCCAATAAACTCTTAGCTCTAAAACTATCTGGAGCATCTTTGGCAAAAATATCGTGATGAGCGAGGAAGGTCACACCAGGTCTAACTACCCTTGATAATCCTACATACATTTTTTTGCCATAAAGTGTTTCAAGTTGGGCTCCAGCAGGCCAAATCTCATCCAGAACACATCTCAATGTATCTATTGGAGCTTGATAAGGTGAACAACGTTGCCGCAGATCCTCAATATTTTTAAATACACTTTCAAAATAATCCACCATACGTAATGGTTTATTTTCTGCCTCATAAAATGCCATTCCAATCCGCCCAACGCTAGGTGCATTCAGGTAGTGTTCAAATCCCTGTCCCAATATTTTTTCACCCAGTTGCATCGCCAGATCACTAGGAATAAAGTTCTTCACTCGAATAGCTAGAGCTTTTTGATTAGCAAGTTTTTCTATACATGTAGCATCAAGGCAATTAGTTTCTATAATCATATTTTACTTCTTCTTTTCCATTACCAATAATTATCAGAAAAATATTGTTATCCACCTAATACCGGAAACAATCAGGCAATATCGTAATAAACCGTTAAGTTACCTTTCTTGATCTGCACTGTTTGTATCTTAATACCCTTCAGTTTCCCCAGAGATGCCACGTGAGTTCCCCCACAAGGATAAGGCGTAAAATGACCAAAGCTGACTTCCCGAAACCCATCATCCCGCAGTGTGATATTGCAGGGTAAATCCTGCGTAACGTAATATTCACAACTTATTTGGATGTCCTCTACCGACACATTTTTAGCACCTGCTTCTGGTTTGAAGACCACTTTACTCTCACCCGGCCAATGATGGGCTTTAATTGGCCGCCACATTGCAAGCTCACCAACATGGCCAATAAGATGCCCAGCAGAATGTAAGCGGGAATGTAATTGACGACGATCACCATCAATGCGGGCAAAAACGTTTCCCAATGGCACAGGTTTTGTAGTCAGATGGATGATCTCGCCATTTTCTTCTGAGACATGAACTACTTCTACATCATTGAGCCAACCAATATCACTAGGCTGGCCACCTCCCTGAGGATGAAATATCGTAGATTTCAACCGAATAGAATAACGTTCATCTTCACGGGGAATACAATCAATGACTTCAATATCAGCAACCAGAGTCTGGCTGGACAAATAAATACGCTCTGCCATATATCACCCTACGTTATTATAGTAATCTAGTTTCATTTAATAAAACCAATAAACATAAGTATTCCAAAAATTGATATTCACTTCTAACAACAGGTAAATAGAGATATTTACCTGCAATAAAAAAGCAGGCCTAAACATGAAAGCTTTAACTAAGATGAATTAGTACCATATACACTGATAGATATAACTCAAAATAATCAGCATGCTAATTGAATAGGTAAACTATATTCAAATACCTCATTAAATTTAATAAATATAGAAAAGCAATATATCATAAAACATTATAAATAAATCAAGTTATTTTAATTTAAAATTCCACAAAATTAAGTATATACAATGGTAGGGCAACCACATGAGTGCTCAAATAAAAAAACAGAGTGAATGTAATTTAAGCTACTCTAATCATGACATGTGTTAATTTGCTTTAAATTAAATCAATTTTTGTATTATTTCCACACTAACCGTGTTTATAAAACGTTCACGCGGTTACCCTGCATACAAGAGTCAAAAACACTAAATCCAACTTACTGAGATCATTGCAATTTTCAATTAATACAAATAGTTAATAAAAATCAAACTATCAAATTATCAAATTATCAAATTATCAAAAAGAAAATGTCAAAATGGCATGTGGTTGATAAACAGTTATCAATTTCAAAAAGAGCAGTTTCCCTATATAATCAAAAAGTTAGTACTTAATAGATCAGAATAAATTATTTGAAAATAGAATTTAGTGAATATATAGATTTTACTTTCCCCACTCCTCAATAACATATGTCATTTCCATATCTTTAATATAAAAAGACCCTGCCAAAGCAGGGTTTTTTATTAAAGATAAATTGGATATCAGCAATTACCGACGGTCACCCAAAATACGCAGCAACATCAGGAACAGGTTAATGAAGTCCAGATACAGAGTCAGTGCGCCAGTGATAGAATATTTGCGCATATTCTCTTTATCATTAACATCGATTTGTTCACCCATTTCTTTCAGTTTCTGGGTATCATATGCGGTCAGACCTGCAAAAATAACAACACCGATATAAGTGATTGCCCACATCAGTGCCGGGCTTTTCAGCCAGATGTTTAGCAAAGAAGCCAGAATGATGCCAATCAGCCCCATAAACAGGAAACTACCCAGACCGCTCAAGCTACGCTTGGTGGTATAACCGTAAACACTCAACGCACCAAACATACCCGCTGAAACCACGAATGTGCTGGCAATAGAGCTGGTGGTATAAGCCACAAAGATACTGGAGAGCGTGAGTCCCGTCAGCATGGAATACAGCATAAACAGCCCTGTCGCCAGCGCCCCACTCATTTTATGTACCAAACCAGACAGCACAAACACCAATGCAAGCTGTGCAATGATCAAGCCATAGAAAACAATGGAGTTACTGAAGATGGCATATAAAATTTCAGGTGTATTTGCTACATACCATGCGACAAATGCAGTTAATAACAAGCCACAAGTCATCCAGCCGTAGACTTGTGCCATGTAAGTTTGTATACCAGAACCAGTTTTCTGGACAATCGAACCATTAGAACGTTGATATCGGTCCATGACGATTACCTTTTCATGACAATGTTTAGGGATTAAGAATGTTTAAAAATAAACAATCTATTCAAAACTTATACATTAGCATAGAACATTAATAAAACCATCCGCCAATTAATGGCAATTTCAGTGACATATTATTTATCTACCCGGTTTTCAAGATAACTCACAGAATAAGCTACCACCCACTGTTTCAATGCGTTGTTAAAAGTGATTTTAGTCAGGGTGTTATGCCCAACGATTTGCCGCATCTTCATCACTCTTTCTTGTTTCTACCCAACGTTCACCTTTGGCAAAAGACTCTTTTTTCCAGAATGGTGCCTTGGTTTTCAGATAGTCCATGATGAATTCAGCCGCAGTAAAAGCCGTGCTACGGTGAGAACTGGTAACACCAACAAATACAATTTCATCTCCCGGGTACAATTCACCAACGCGATGAATAATACTGATACGTTGTAGTGACCAACGTTGACGGGCTTCATCAGCAATAACCTGCAACATCTTTTCTGTCATACCCGGATAATGTTCCAGCGTCAGTGTCTTCACACTATCGCCCAGATTATGGTTGCGAACTTTCCCTGTAAAGGTCACAACAGCACCATCCTCATCACACTGCGAGAGCCATTGGTATTCATCACCAACATTAAATATCTCCTGTTGGACACTGATGCGGAGGTTTTCCATTCTCAACCTCCCGTGACAGGTGGGAAGAAAGCCACCTCATCGCCATCATTCAAAGGGTGTTCAACATGGACAAATGATTGATTGACGGCAGCCAGCAGTTTACCTTCCTCCAATGCCAACGCCCATCTCTCGCCTTTTTCAATCAATGCCTGACGAAGATAAGCTACAGTGGGATAGTCATTCGGCAATTCAAGTGAATCTGTTCCCACCAACTCACGGACTTGAGCGAAAAAGAGTACTTTTATCATGCTTCCACCCTAAAATTTCCTGATTTACCACCGCTTTTTTCCAGCAAACGCACCGGCCCGATAACCATATCTTTTTGCACCGCTTTGCACATGTCATAAATCGTCAAGGCAGCCACTGATGCCGCTGTCAGTGCTTCCATCTCCACGCCTGTTTTCCCGGTCAAACGGCAACAAGATTCGATCCTGACACGATTGTGCTCAGTTTGAGCTTCCAATTGAACTTCCACTTTACTCAGCAACAACGGATGGCAAAGCGGGATTAATTCCCAGGTTCGTTTTGCAGCCTGAATACCTGCAATACGGGCCGTGGCAAACACGTCTCCTTTATGATGATCACCGGCAACAATCATAGCCAATGTTTCAGGCCGCATTTCAACGAATGCTTCTGCGCGCGCCTCACGCACTGTTTCTGACTTGGCGGAAATATCCACCATATGAGCTTCACCCGCAGTATTGATATGGGTTAGTTGGGACATTCTTTACTCCTGAAAAATGAGTTTTGCAGTTAAGTTAACCACCAATAAAAGAGAGGTTGGGAGTGATACCACTGTCCCCCTGATGCAGAAAGTGAGTCTCACGCTTATGGCGCAAGCCGCCCTGAATCCGTAGTTTCAGAGCATCAAGAGAGGCATCATCAGACAATAAATCACGCAGCGGAATGCCTTGTTCTCCAAATAAACACAAGTGAAGATTACCAATCGCAGATACCCTCAACCGGTTACAACTTAGGCAAAAATCTTTTTCATAGGGCATGATAAGACCAATTTCACCCTGATAATCGGGATGGTGAAAAACTTGAGCCGGCCCGTCACTGCGCTCTCGTTGTTGTTGTTGCCAGCCTTGTTGCAGTAGTTGGTTGCGAATAACGTCGCCAGAAAGGTGATGGCGATGGAAGATGTCACTACCTTCCCCTGTCTCCATCAACTCAATGAATCGTAATTGGATCGGACGATGTTTAATCCAGTCTAAAAAAGCAGGCAGGTTGATATCATTGACATTCTTCATCAACACTGCATTGACTTTCACTGTGTTAAACCCGGCTTCAAAAGCTGCATCAATGCCACGCATTACCTGAAAAAATTTATCCTGACCAGTAATGGCATGAAATTGACGGGGATCAAGGCTATCCATGCTAACGTTAATCGCTGTCAACCCTGCCTCTTTCCATTGGGATACGTCGCGCTCCATTCGGTAACCATTGGTTGTGACCGCAATTTTTCTGATTTGTGGGTTTTCATGAACTGTCGCGATAATATCGCAAAAATCACGCCGCATCGTTGGCTCTCCTCCGGTCAGTCGGATTTTTTCTGTACCAAGTTCAGCAAATGCGCGGCTGACGCGACGAATTTCCGGTAGGGAAAGAAATGATTTATGGCCATGCGGCCGATATCCATCAGGCAAGCAATATGTGCAACGGAAATTGCACACATCCGTAATAGATAATCTCAAATAATAAAATTTGCGCGAGAATACATCTATAAGTTGTTCCACAATAACACCTTCCAAGTACGGGAGATGAGGGCATTTCTACCTTACATCCTGGTGACTCAGGAGCCACGGCCAGAGCATCATATCAATGTGGTATCCATGTGATAGGACAACGACTTAGACACAGAGGCTAGGAGTTAATATCAGTTAAAAATTTATGTGAAAAATTATGTAAGTAACAATATGCTCGTTGAGGATTCTAACGCCTAAGATAACAAAAAGCTAATCCACACATCGATATATACCTTACTATACAACGAGTTAGATAAAACCCATAACATCAGGTTTCTGTTGTATTTCTACGCGTTCCGCAAAAAATATCAGACAGGAAATAGCACAAAATCACAGCAATTGCTGAAAGCCTTATATTTTATGATAAATTATATGAGATTTATTAAAGCCCTCTACGTTTAGTCAGTAACAGGAACTCTATGCGAAACCGCACATTAGCTGATTTGGATCGCGTTGTCGCCCTTGGTGGCGGCCATGGACTTGGACGCGTTATGTCTTCCCTTTCCTCTCTCGGTACCCGCCTGACCGGTATTGTCACCACAACCGATAATGGAGGATCAACCGGCAGAATACGACGCTCGGAAGGAGGAATAGCATGGGGGGATATGCGCAATTGCCTCAATCAGTTAATCACAGAGCCGACCATTGCTTCCGCTATGTTTGAGTATCGCTTCAGCGGCAATGGTGAACTGGCTGGCCATAATCTGGGTAATTTGATGCTAAAGGCGCTGGATCATTTAAGTGTCCGCCCTCTTGAGGCGATTAACCTGATCCGTAGTCTACTGAAAGTCAATGCTCATCTGATCCCTATGTCTGAACAATCGGTTGATTTAATGGCGATAGATGATCAAGGCAATACCGTATATGGCGAAGTGAATATCGATCAACTCAATTGTGTGCCGAAAGAGCTTTTACTCTATCCCCGGGTTAACGCGACTAAAGAAGCGCTGGATGCCATTGAACAAGCAGATTTAATTTTAATTGGTCCCGGTAGTTTTTTGACCAGCCTGATGCCGTTGCTATTATTGGATGACTTAACCCAATCCCTGCGCCGCAGCAACGCAAACATGATCTATATCGGTAATTTGGGGAGAGAACTCAGCCATGCAGCGGCCGAATTATCGTTAAAAGATAAACTTGAAATCATGGAAAACAGAATCGGCCGCAAAATGATTAATGCGCTTATTGTCGGCCCTCGCACTGATATCAGCCCCTTCAGTGACCGGATTGTAACGCAGCAAGTTTTGGAAGCGCAGGATATTCCCTATCGTCATGATCGCGAGTTATTACGACAAGCAATCGAGCACACCTTGCAAAGATTGGGTTAACAGGCAGATGGAGAGAGATATTATTCACTCTCCATCATTAAGGTATTTATTTCGTCTGGTTACCGCCTATTCAGGTACTACAAATAGGTTACTCAGGAATTAGCAATAAATTGCGCCCTCAATGTCTGTACCTGATCACGAATATGGGCCGCCTGTTCAAATTCCAGATCCCGCGCATGTTGATACATTTTATCTTCCAGTTCACGGATTTTGCTTTCCAACTCTTTCGCCGGCAGTTTATGGTAATCATCCGCGCCCAGAGCAGCTTTGCCTTTTCCTTTGGTTTTTCCTTTACCGTGGGCTGGCTGACCAATTTGCAGAATATCACCGACTTTTTTGTTCAGCCCTTTCGGCACGATACCGTGTTCTTCATTAAATGCCTGCTGTTTGACACGACGGCGTTCTGTTTCCTCAATCGCTTTCGCCATAGAGTCTGTGATTTTGTCACCGTATAAAATCGCCTTACCATGCAGGTTACGTGCGGCGCGACCAATAGTCTGGATCAGGGATCGTTCTGAACGCAGGAACCCTTCTTTATCAGCATCTAAAATCGCCACGAGAGAAACTTCAGGCATATCCAAACCTTCCCGAAGCAAGTTAATACCAACCAAGACATCAAATTCACCTAAACGAAGATCACGGATAATCTCCACACGTTCGACCGTATCAATGTCGGAATGGAGATAACGGACTCGTTCACCATGCTCTTCTAAATATTCAGTTAAATCTTCCGCCATTCGCTTGGTGAGTGTGGTGACCAGTACTCGCTCATTTTTCGCTGCCCGGATACGGATTTCCGACAGTAAGTCATCCACTTGAGTCGATACAGGGCGAACTTCAACTTCAGGATCAATCAGCCCGGTCGGGCGTACAACCTGTTCAACCACTTCGTTGCCCGATTTTTCCAATTCATAACGACCGGGGGTTGCTGAAACATAAATGGTCTGTGGTGCCAGCGCTTCAAATTCTTCAAACCGTAACGGACGGTTATCCAGTGCTGATGGCAAGCGAAAACCATATTCCACCAGCGTTTCCTTGCGGGAACGATCCCCGCGGTACATGCCGCCAATCTGTGGAATAGTCACGTGGGATTCATCCACCACCAGCAAACCATCCGCCGGAAGGTAGTCAAACAATGTTGGAGGGGGTTCACCTGCGGAACGACCAGACAGATAACGAGAGTAGTTTTCAATGCCGGAGCAATATCCTAACTCATTCATCATTTCGAGATCGAATTGTGTTCGCTGAGTGATACGTTGCTCTTCCAACAGCTTACCTGATTCCAGCAACATTTTACGCCGTTGATCCAACTCAACCTTTATTTCTTCCATTGCCTGAAGGATACGTTCACGCGGTGTCACATAGTGTGTTTTAGGATAGATGGTATAACGCGGCACATTGTACTGCACCTGACCTGTCAGCGGATCAAACAGGGAAAGGCGTTCGACTTCATCATCGAACAATTCAACACGCAACGCATGTTCGTCCGACTCTGCGGGGAAAATATCAATCACCTCACCACGTACACGGAATGTCCCACGCTGGAACGCCTGATCATTACGGGTATATTGCAACTCTGCCAAACGGCGTAAAATCGCTCGCTGGTCAATCAACATACCATTAGTTAAGTGAAGCATCATTTTCAGATAACTATCAGGATCACCCAGACCATAAATTGCGGAGACGGAAGCCACCACAACGACATCACGTCGTTCCAGTAAAGCTTTTGTTGCCGATAGACGCATCTGCTCGATATGCTCATTCACCGACGCATCTTTTTCGATAAAGGTATCAGAGCTTGGCACATAAGCTTCCGGCTGATAGTAATCATAATAGGAAACAAAATATTCCACTGCATTCTCAGGGAAAAACACTTTCATTTCGCTATAAAGTTGCGCTGCCAGTGTCTTATTGGGTGCGAGGATCATGGTTGGTCGATTCAAGTTTGCGATAACATTGGCTACCGTGAACGTTTTACCTGAGCCTGTTACCCCCAGCAGTGTCTGATGGGCTAAACCATCTTCCAGCCCTTCCTGTAATTGGTTGATAGCCGAAGGCTGATCACCTCCAGGTCTGAAATCAGAATGTAACTTGAATGCCTTGCTTGTTTCTTTGCTCATTTTTCCCCCACAATCATGTGCACAAGCCCCCATGCCTATCTGTACACAAACAAAACGCCTTTATAATACTGGATAAAAAACCAGCTTCAAGTAAGTTAGTAAAATAATGTTGTTTTTATTTTAAGGGGAAGGCTAAAGAGTTGCAGTAGCGAGAAACCATAATTTATCGCAGGGTGATATTAACCTTTGTTTAACATTAGTCGTGACTATTTTTATCCCCAGATAATGATCTTGCTTTTTTATATTTTTGTATTAGCTACTGAAATGATAAAGCACCGAATGACAAAGGAAGACAAAAATGGATTGCTTTTATTTAATGATTTGATCTTTATAACAAAAAAAATCAAGGAGAGAATAACAGCAAATCTTGCGCAAGCCGCGTATTATCTTGCGTCAGCATACTTGTCTAAAACTAATACACAGGGTTATCCACAGGAATAGTGGATAACTCAGCAAACCCTATTGGGCATGGGAGGTTGCGGAGTCACCCTTGTTTATAAAATTCTCCAATAATAGGAAATTTTTATTCTATTTTAGAATTGGGTTACGCTATTTTTTGTTCAAAAATAGCGCAATCATTGTTGAAATAAGGTATTTTTTATATAGAGAAACTAAATTTAGCTCCCCTCTAGCCGAGGATTTTAACTAACGCAAAGTAAACAATTAGTTAACCAGTGCATCAATGTTTATATATTTCCCTATGTTATTATTATCAATTGACTCTCCCAGATGAGGAATAATCCCTAATAAAGGTGCAGGTATCATGCGTTCCAGCGTTTCCAAATACGCCGACTGGCGTTTACCTGCCGGTTCGATTTCATTAGCAACCCAACCTGCCAATTTCAGTCCTGAATGTTGAATTGCTTTTGCTGTCAGTACCGCATGGTTGATACAGCCTAACTTGATACCCACCGTCAAAATTATGGCTAAATCCTCCTGAATTACCCAATCAGCAAAGGTCGTATTTTCCGATAGTGGGGTATACCATCCCCCCGCCCCTTCAATTAAAACCCAGTCAGATTTTGCCGACAGTACTTCCAGACCTTTTGATAATATTGAAAAATCAATGAGTTGGTTTAATTCGGTGCTCACGATATGGGGAGATGTAGGCTCCACAAATACCAGAGGATTCACTTCCTGATAAGTTAATGGCACTACACTATTACGCTGTAAAGCCAGGGCATCACCATTACGTATCCCTTCAGTTGTTACTTCACTGCCCGATGCGACCGGTTTATAGCCTGCTGTTTGATATCCCTTTTTATTCGCCGCTTGCAGTAAAGCGCAACTGACCACTGTTTTACCTACCTCAGTATCAGTTCCGGTAAGAAAATATTTACTTGTCACAATGAATGACTCCAAAAGCAATTTGATAGCTTAATGGGTAGTTACCATTATTCCGTGGATACGCCTCATCAAGAGCATTTAGGCGTTTTCTGGTCATTAATCCCTGCTGACGTCCATGATGAAGATGCGTTGCACCGATTCCTTTTAAAGAGTTCAGTAAAGGCAGGAGCTGTGAATAATGCTGACGATATTGCCGTTGAATAACCTTATGTCGATACGGTTGACATGCTTGTGTAATGGTTTTCAATGGCAAAAATTGATTAGTGTGCCGATAATCGTCTACCCGCTCCCACGCTGTTTCCAGTTCATGCAGCGAACCTTGTACGAGCGTAGAAAATACGATAAGCCCACCGGGACAGGTAACACGATAAAGCTCCTGCAAGGCACATGACAAATCATTGCACCACTGTACTGCCAGATTGCTGAAACAAATTTCTACGCTGTTATCGGCCAATCCCAAATGCTCGATATCCCCTTGCAGGTAGTAATCAGCCACTTGCTGCCCACGAGCATAATTCAACATACCGGAGGCCAAATCCAACGCGATGACTTGTTTGCCTTCCTGTTTCCAACGGGCACTGAAAAAACCCGTTCCACAACCCGCATCCAATATCTTCATACCGGTATCTTCCACCTGCGCCAGCGCCATCAGGTATTCACCTGTTTGCTGTTGCAGTTTAGCCACCGTGTCATACTTGGAAGCTGCGCGCCCAAATGCACCGGCAATGGCGTGCTTATTAACGGATTTAACAGCCAGATCCATGCAATGCCTCTAGTAATACATCAATATCCTGTTGGGTATGACTTGCCGTCAGTGTAATACGCAGGCGGGCACTTTCCGGAGCAACAGTGGGAGGCAGTATCGCCGTAACCCACACATTTTTCTGCCTGAGCGAATGAGATAATTCGATACAGCGTTGGTTATCGCCTACAATTAGCGGCTGAATCGCTGTTTCTGAATCCATCAAAGCAAGAGGTAAGTGCCGGGCTTCATGGCGAAAGTATTGAATGTTGTTGCGCAACATTTGACGCAGTTCATTCCCGGCCCTGATTTGTTGCACCGTTTCAGAGAGAGCAACTGCCTGCGCCGGTGGCATTGAAGTACTGTAAATCAGGTGTCGAGCGTATTGGAGCAAGTACTCTGCGGTTTGCTCATCACACAAGATTGCAGCGCCGCTCAGCCCAAGTGCTTTGCCAAAGGTGACGACCAGAATTTCCGGTTTGACATTTTTCGCCCAGCAACTGCCGCGTCCTTCCTCTCCCTGAATACCAATACCGTGGGCATCATCCACCATCAGCCAACTCTTTGCAGAACTTGCTTGCTGAGCAATAGCTTCAAGCGGGGCGCAATCTCCATCCATGCTAAAAACGCCTTCCGTTACCACCAACGTTTTACCTGTGCACTTTTTTTCCAGATGCTGTTTCAACGAATTCACATCATTATGTAAAAAACGTCGTAGCTGTGCGGGCGAGTGCATAGCCGCTTCCATTAAAGAGGCATGGCTGAGGCGATCAGCAATAATGCGATCGTTTTTTTCCATCAAAGCCGCAATCACACCTTGGTTGGCGGCATAACCAGAAATAAACAACAAGGCGCGAGAGTAGCCCAACCATTCAGCTAATTGCTGTTCTAATGTGTAATGCGCTGTTGTGTAACCCGTAACATGCCCCGAGCCTCCACTGCCCACACCATATTGCTCTGCGCCTTTCTGCCATGCAGCAATAATCTGAGGATGCCGGCTCAATCCAAGATAATCGTTACTGGAGAAATTAAGATATTGACCATCTGGGGTGGATAAGAAGCGTCCGTCAGAACCCAGATGGACTTGTCTGCCACGCCATAAAGAGGTAGCCCGACGTTCGGCCAAACGTCGGGAGAGTGAATCTGACCAGTTCATCATATTGCCGCATTGTAAAATTGTTCGTTATCAGCACTATTAAAAATGGCTTCAGTCAAGTTTTGTTGCTGTTGATTGTCACCAAATGCCGTCTTTGTCTGTTGAGGGTTAATACCCAACCGGCGGAATAACTGGAGATCTTTATCTTCATCTGGATTTGGTGTGGTCAGCAATTTACAGCCGTAGAAAATGGAATTGGCCCCCGCCATAAAGCACATAGCCTGAGTTTGCTCGTTCATCTGTTCACGTCCTGCGGATAGACGGACATGCGATTTCGGCATCATAATTCGCGCTACAGCAATGGTGCGGACAAAATCAAAAGGATCGACATCTTCGTTGTTTTCCATTGGTGTTCCCTTCACTTTTACCAGCATATTGATTGGCACACTTTCTGGTGGCTTCGGTAAATTTGCCAATTGCACCAACAATGCTGCACGGTCGCGTATTTGTTCTCCCAAACCCACGATACCGCCTGAGCAGACTTTAATGCCTGCATCCCGGACATTATCCAATGTATCCAGTCTGTCCTGATAACTGCGGGTCGTGATGATATTGCCGTAAAATTCTGGTGAGGTGTCTAAGTTATGGTTGTAGTAATCCAGACCTGCCTCTGCCAAACGTTGTGCCTGAGAGTGATTCAGCATCCCCAAAGTCATGCAGGTTTCCATTCCCAATGCTTTGACTTCTCTGACCATTTTTTCCAGATACGGCATATCACGCTCATGCGGGTTCTTCCAGGCAGCCCCCATACAGAAGCGGCTGGAGCCGGCATTTTTAGCTTTATGCGCGGATTCAATGACTTTTTCCACTTCCATCAACCGCTCTTTTTCCAAGCCAGTTTTGTAACGGGAACTTTGTGGACAGTATTTGCAATCTTCAGGGCAGGCGCCGGTTTTTATTGACAGTAATGTACTGACTTGTACCTGCTGCGGATCAAAATGTTCACGGTGTATTTGCTGAGCCTGAAATAACAACTCAAAAAAAGGCTTATCAAACAAATCCTGTGCCTGCTTGATAGTCCATTGTTGACGCTCGCTCACAATCACATCTCCAATATGAAAAAATGTTGTCAGTTTAAATAACGCCGTTATCATGTCAACCAAAACTAACACTCACAGGTTTACAAGTAATTTGTTATGAACCCTTCAGATATTGAATTTGACCAGCGCCATATTTGGCATCCCTATACATCCATGACCCATCCACTTCCTACTTATCCTGTTATATCTGCGACAGGTGTGGAACTGGTTTTATCAGATGGGCGCAAGCTCATTGATGGTATGTCTTCATGGTGGGCTGCTATCCACGGCTATAATCATCCTGCACTGAATAAGGCCGCAAAATCGCAGATCGATAAAATGTCTCATGTTATGTTTGGCGGCATAACCCATCCCCCTGCAGTGGAACTGTGTAAGCAATTAGTAGCAATGACACCGGATTCTCTGGAGTGTGTTTTTCTGGCAGATTCGGGATCTGTCGCTGTCGAAGTTGCCCTAAAAATGGCCTTGCAATACTGGCAGGCCAAGGGAAAAATTCGCCAGCGCTTCCTGACACTGCGTCATGGTTATCATGGCGATACGTTTGGCGCCATGTCTGTCTGTGATCCCGATAATTCCATGCATAACCTGTATAAAGGTTATCTGCCAAACCATCTGTTTGCCGATGCGCCCCAATGTCAGTTTGGTGACGAATGGCAGCCGGAGGATATCGATTCTTTTAAACGATTATTGTTGCAATACCATGCTGAAATCGCCGCCGTGGTTCTGGAGCCAATTGTTCAGGGTGCTGGTGGGATGCGGATTTATCATCCGGAATATCTGCGCCAAGTTCGCCAGCTCTGTGATGAATATCAGATCCTGCTGATTGCAGATGAAATCGCGACTGGATTTGGACGAACAGGTAAATTATTTGCCTGTGAACAGGCTCAGATCGAGCCGGATATTTTATGCTTAGGCAAGGCATTAACGGGGGGATATATGACATTATCAGCAACACTGACAACTCGTCATGTCGCTGAAACTATTAGCCAAGGTGAAGCTGGCTGTTTTATGCATGGCCCAACTTTTATGGGAAATCCTCTGGCATGTGCTGTAGCCAGTGCCAATCTCAAATTACTCTCCGATAGCCCGTGGCAACAACATATTCAGTCCATTGAAGTTCAGCTAAAAGCGGAATTAATTCCGTTAAAATCACACAGTGCAGTCGAAGATGTGCGGATATTGGGTGCTATCGGCGTTGTTGAAATGAAACTCCCTGTTGATGTGGCTTCACTACAACGCCATTTTGTTCAACATGGTGTATGGATCAGGCCATTTGGACGGTTAATTTATTTAATGCCGCCTTATATTATTCAACCAGAACAATTATCAAGACTGACAAATGCGATCGCCAATTCGGTGAGTTAAAGATAATAACCAATATTGGCTGTAACAGTAGTTTATTGAATAACGAAATTATACCCAATAGATTTTGAGTTACATAACGGCGGTAGAAAACAAATCCTCAGAATCATAGAGAATTTATATGATTGTGGTGAGTGGATACCGCCAAATTAACCACATAGAAAACAATAATGTTTCGTAAACAAAAAATAATTGCGTTCTATTAGAACACTAAAAAGTTACTAAGATAAACTTGGTTGATAACCATTAATAATGAGCCAATAAGTACTTTATATCACTTCCCCAGGATTTTCATGATATATTCAAGGCAATAACTTTCTCCAGGAAATTATTCTACATAATACTTACTTAAGAAACAAAAATCGTTTAAAAGGAAAGAGGAATTAACCATGAATAAAGAAGAATTAGCTCTTCCTGACATGGAAGACATGCAAAAGGCATTTGAAGCATCTAAGAAAATATATAAAGATCAACAATCTCACTATGAAAGTGTTTCAAAAGAAAAACCTGAATTAGCACATCTATTTACTATACATCCCAAAATAATTTCGCTATGTGGTTATGGCAATGGGCTGTCAGAATATATTAGTGGTTATTTTAATATTAATACATATCGACAGTGCGGAAATTATCCGTTTATTCAATTATCTTCTTTTGCTACAATAGGGAATGCTCCCAACAATGGACAAAGAGTAAATTTCAACGGGTATATTCAGGGTGGATATGATATGCCTGAAGTTCATTTTGAAAATATTTTTCTTGGTGGAATCGTGCAAAACATTCAATCTATTATCAATGCCCCACTAAATTTTCAACTATTTATTAATCCAGAAAACGTTATTTTACGCCTTTTTGAGTGGAATGTTTATTTAGGTGATTTAGTTACTATATATCAACATAACTTCCAAGCGCCTATGCCCATTGAATTTTCAGGCACGGGTTCTTTTACTTTTGCGTAATATCAATTGGCCGCGCCAAAACAGCGCGGCTCAGTAATCCCTTTGATAATTTAATTCTCCTTTCTAATAAAAAATAAAAGTACGATACCACATCCTCAAAAAACACTCACTGACAAATATTAGTTACCAATTTCTGGCGTATCAGACCACCTAAAAATAAATTTTCTGATATATTCAATCTAGAAATTACATTCATTGAAATAAAACAGGAGCATATTATGAATAATGAAAATTTAATTAATCCTTCTAACGAAGAAATGCAGGCCATATTTGAACAATCTAAAAATAGCTATGAGAAAGAAATTTCACATTATGAAGCTCTGGTGAAAGAAAAGCCTGAGTTAGCCCATCTGTTTGCAGAGAATCTTAAGGAAGAGTCTTTAACCTCTCCTATACGATTACAGACAGAGTTTATTAGTGGGCTTTTTAATATTAATACCTACCATCAATATGGAAGTTATCCCTTTATCCAAGTATCATCTTATCCTGCTATAATTGGACAAGATCCTAATACAGGGAAAAGAGCGAATTTTAACGGCTATATTTATGGCGGATATAACACGCCACTGATAAACTTTAATAACATTCATCTAGGCGGGGTTGTAAAAAACACTCAATCTATTTTAAATGTACCACTCAATTTCCAACTTTATATTTATCCAAGAAGTATTGCCCTGCGTCTACTTAGCGGAAATATCTATTTAGGCGATTTGTACTCTATGGCTCAGAATCATATATTGATTACATACCCTATTGTCTTATCTGGGGTTGGAACTTTTAACTTAGCCTAATTTAAAACAGTATTTATTCGTTATTCTAAAATTAATACATTATTGGATGCCTGATAAATTTTAATTTGCATTTCTGTGGCAAAGGAATGTACCTCCAGCCACATAGTTCGCTATGTGGCTGGAGGTAGCCCATCACAACTTATATTCATAAACATTACAATGAAAGCATAAAATGGCATGTTTTTCATATTAACAGAAAATTGAACTTATCATGTGAATCCAAGCATGTTGAATATTCTTGACGGTAAAAGAGATAAAGGCAGAATTGGGTTTATCGCTAAAAAAATAAGTTAACTTATATTGGCCCTTTCAATCCAATAAGGTTTCCAAATGGATCTTTAACTTGGCACATCCCCAAACCGTTATCAATTTCCATTGGCCCACGGTAAAGTTGAGCACCCAAAGTCTGGAAATGTTGAATTGCTATTTTAAGACAAGGTACAGACCAATATAGAACGGTTCCCTGCTGCCCGGAACTCACTTTTTCGTCTGCTTGTACAATATCTATCGAGAAACCATCAATCTCCAATACAGTGAAATCAAATTCTATCAAATAAATAGCGCGAGCAGATGGAAAGGCGCGTTTATACCATTCCAATCCAGTTTTAACATCAGATACAGGGATAAGTAAAGTAGCAGGCTTCATCTTGATATCCTTTAAGACAAAAATCATAATCATAAAAAATTGCCGCGCCTGAGATAGCGCGGCTGAAATTTACAATGCTAATACCGTTACCCACATCGGGCCTTTGCCAACCGGATAACGCGCCAGTTGAGTGAGTTCTCCCGAATATTTGTCAATGCGTGATACTGAAATATGATCTGATTTTTGTCCCGATGCAATCAGGAAGTTACCACTGTGATCAATGGCAAAACCACGAGGCTGAGATTCTGTTGGATAATGTCCGGCTAATGTCAGGTGGTAGCCATCTTCTGATACGAGGAAGTGGCTAATCAAGCTTTCTGAACGTTCACTGGTATAGAGATGGCGGCCATCCGGTGTAATGTGAATATCAGCCGACCAGCAAACACTGGAAAAATCCGCTGGCAGTGAATTAACCGATTGCACAATGCGATATTTTTCCCATTTACGCAGAACATCAACGGTTGAATCCAATTCATTAATACAATAAATCGCCTGCTTTTTCGGATGGAAAGCCATATGACGCGGACCTGCCCCTGCTGCTGTGGTAATTTCATCAGCCCTGCTTTCTGTCAGGTAACCTTGCCCATCCAAATTGAAAATACGGATGTGATCTTCTTTCAGGCATGGAACCAGTAGTTGACGATTTTCCCGGTCAATATTGGCAGAATGTGGGGCTTGCAGACCTTCCACCACTTGAATCGGAGCCTTGACGATACCGTTTTCATCAATAGGATGAACACTTAAGCTATTGAAACTGTACGAAGCAGAAAATAAAAAACGCCCTGCTCTGTCGGTTGAGATATGCGTAGGACTACCCGGCAATGGGGCTATTGCCTGCTGTTCAAGGCACCCATCTTCCCCGATGGTATAAGTGACGATGCTGAATTGGGGGCGAATCCCCACATATAAATGTTTGCCATCAGGGTGAACTACCATCGGCTGAACTTCACCGGGTGCATTTACTGTCTGAATAAGCGAAAGTTCTCCTGCTACATTAAGCGACCATACGTGAATTTGCCGACTATTCGGGCTGGCTGTATAAACCACCTGTTTCATTTTTTCTCCTTAATGCTTCATTACCATTTCATTGATCTGTAATGACTCTTGAAAACTTTTGTCTGTTAAACTGCCCACATAACAGTTCAACTATTTTTAGCTACTGTATAATATTTGCTTATACCATAGACAACCAAGAGGCCAACTCATGTCATATCGCGTTATCGCGCTGGATCTAGATGGAACATTGCTCGATCCACAAAAACGTATTTTGCCAGAATCACTGGCCGCCCTGAATGAAGCCCGTCAATCTGGTATCAAAATTTTGATTGTTACTGGTCGCCATCATGTCGCCATCCACCCTTTCTATCAAGCGCTACAACTCGATACCCCTGCAATTTGCTGTAATGGGACTTATTCATACGACTACGCTGAAAAGAAAGTATTAGCTTCGAATCCCCTTTCTATTCAAGAAGCCAATCAAGCGCTTTCTTATCTGCAAGGCACGGAAATTGAGCATTTGATGTATGTTGATGATGCCATTTTATATCAATTTCCCCATACTGTAGCTCGAACCCTTGCATGGTCAGACTCTTTGCCTGAGCACCAACGTCCCAATCTCCGGCAAGCCAGTAGTTTTCAGGATGCAATTCAGGATGTTAATTTTATCTGGAAATTTGCCACCAACTCTTCAAATCTAGTGAAACTACGTGAGGTCAGCGAACAAATTGCAGAAAACGTGGGCCTTGAGTGCGAGTGGTCATGGTTTGACCAGGTTGATATTGCCAAAAAAGGTAACAGTAAAGGGATGCGTTTACAGCAATGGGTAGAATCCCAAGGCATGAGTATGAGAGATGTGGTTGCTTTCGGTGATAACTATAACGATCTTAGTATGCTGGAAACTGCCGGGCTTGGCGTTGCTATGGGGAATGGCGTTGATGCAGTCAAAGAGCGGGCAGATCTTGTCACGCAGGACAATACCCAACCCGGCATCGCTGAAGTTATTCGGAAATATGTGCTTTAATTGCCCTTAGCATCAATGGGAGCAATGGGAGCGAACCAGCCATGAATTGTATATTCCCGACTGCGCTCCCCGGATATTTTATAAGTGACGATTTAACGAAACACTCTTTATCTGCGCATACAGCCATTGCCCCGCGCGCAGGTTAAGCTCCTCCTGCGCCCAAGAGGTAATTCTCGCCCACAAGAAATGTTCACTCAACGCCAATTTGACATCAACCTGCCCGCCATCTTCAAAAAACTCGATGACTTTTACCTGCAAGATGTTACGAATGCTACTTGCTTTTGGCGGCTCCAAAACTAAAGAAATATCTGACGCATCAATGCGAATGCGTAAATCAGTCCCCGGAACTGCATCAATTTGTGGTAACCAAAGGGCTTTATCAGCCGCTGCCACGACAGTCATTTGATAACGCTGATGATGCTCCATCACAGACACTTTCAGTATGCTGCTCAGGCTCTCTTTTTGTAGCCACGGACGCAATGCACTACTCGACCAAACATCTTCTAATGTGCCCGTCGCCCTGACTTTTCCTTTATCCATGACAATCACGTTATCCGCCAAACGCAAAATTTCATCCAAACTATGGCTGACATAGAGGATCGGAATTCTGACATCTTCGGACAGTTTTTCGAGATAAGGTAATAATTCACGTTTACGGGGTAAATCCAGTGAAGCTAAAGGTTCATCCATGAGCAAGATTTCAGGGGCAGTCAGCAATGCACGGCCAATCGCTACTCGCTGTTTTTCTCCGCCAGATAACGTGGCAGGAAAACGTGACAGCAAGTGCTCAATACCTAATAAACCAATGATGCTGTCAAACTGCGGTTTCATTTCCGGTGCCATGCCGTATTGTAAGTTGCCTTTCACCCGATAGTGAGGGAACAGACGTGCATCCTGAAAAACATACCCAATCCGGCGCTTTTCTGCTGGCAGACAGATATTTTGCTCCGTATCCACTAACGTTCGACCATTTAAGACAATTCGGCCTTTTTGTGGCTGGGTCAATCCTGCAATGACATTAATTAATGAGGTTTTTCCCGCTCCCGAAAGGCCGAATATGGCAGTGATGCTTTCAGTCGGCAAAGTGGTATCAACCTGCATGTGCAACTCACCCAAATGCTGCTCAAAATCCAGTTCTAACATGCAGCCCCCAGACGTTTTCTACCCCAACGGGTCAGCCACTCGGAAAGCATCAATGAAACCAGAGCCAATACAATGGCTACTACACATAAACGTGCTGCTGCTGTTTCAGCACCGGGCGTTTCTATCAATGTATACATGGCAAGAGGAATGGTTCGGGTTTCTCCCGGTATATTCGAAACAAAAGTGATGGTTGCACCAAATTCTCCCAACGAACGGGCAAATGCCAACACCGCACCAACAATGATGCCCGGTAATGACAACGGCAAGGTAATGGTGAAAAAAACTTTAAGTGGACTCGCCCCCAATGTCCGTGCAGCTTGCTCCAGACGCCTGTCTATATTCTCCAGCGACAACCGAATGGCCCTGACCATCAGCGGAAAGGCCACCACAGCCGAAGCCAGTGCCGCTCCCGTCCAGTTAAATGCAAAACTGACGCCAAACCAATCATAAAGGAATTCACCAATCACTCCACGACGTCCCATGCTGATGAGCAGCAGGTATCCCACCACCACTGGCGGTAATACCAGTGGCAGATGGATAATGCTGTCAAGCAGGGACTTACCAAAAAACTGACAACGAGCCAACATCCATGCCATTAAGATCCCGAATGGCAAACTGAATAACACGGCAATACCTGAGATTTTTAAGCTCAGTAAAATAGCCTGCCATTCATATTCACTTAACATCTCCAAAAGATCAGTTCCTACAGTGGACTAAAGCCATAACGTTTAAAAATTTCAGCGGCTTCAGGGGTTTTAAGGTAGTCATAAAAATCACGCACTGCCTGTTTTTCATGACCTTTGATTATCACAATCGGGTATTCCACCGGCTTGTGGCTTTCTGGTGGAAATACGCCCACAACTTTCACTTTTTTGCTGGCAACCGCGTCAGATCCGTAGACAATGCCCAGTGGCACTTCTGCCCGCTCCACCAGCGCCATGCCACTACGTACGTTGTTGGTACGGGCCATCAGTGGGTTCACCATATCCCATGCTTTCAGATATTGCAGTGATTCCTTGGCATATATACCAACAGGCACATGATCAGGATCACCGACTGCTAAGCGACCATCTGCCAGCAAGGATTTCCATTTTGTTTCCTTATTAATATCGATTTTTTCCAGCTTACTCTCTTTAGGAGCAATCAGGACAAGCTGATTACCCAACAAAGTATGCCGGGTATTCTCAGCAATTAATTGTTTATCAGAGACGTAATTCATCCATTGTTGATCGGCAGAAATAAAGATATCAGCAGGCGCTCCCTGTTCTATCTGACGTGCCAATGTTGAAGATGAAGCGTAGGAAGCAACAATATCTCCTTGTTTTTCTTTCTTATATTGCGCAGCAATATCGTCAAGTGCATTAGTCAATGAAGCGGCAGCAAAAACTGTCACTTTATCTGTTGCCCAAACGTTTCCAACCAGTACAAAAGAAACTACGGCACCAGTCAGTAGCTGATAAACTTTCTTTTTCATTTTATATTCACCTAAAGAATCAATGTGGTGCGTCGTATATAGCAAGATATAACGTTAAATGAAAATGCTATTCAGACATTAATCGGCAAGTTGTGAGCCAGTTTTAGCTTTTGCATTAATTCAATGCAAAAATTGCAGTATCATAATGGCTAACGCGTGCCGCAACAGTGTGAACGGCTACTGACGATTGCTGGCTTAGGCAGGATGTTTGATGCTCTGGATGCCGGCATTCCTGGATCGCTGATGGTAGGCTATCTGGTGGCTGTGGCGGCGGTGATTGGGTTGGGGAAAGAAACGCGTCAAATGGATCTTATGCCGTAATTAAAAAAACAAACCCTGTTATTTCAAACGGGGTTTGTAGCGGCCTGAACCCGGAGTTACTGTTCAATACCTTTCGTTTGGCTTTTGGAAATGAGGTTAAACAATTCCCCCAGCCCATAGATCAATCCCATAATTACTACCATCACAACAGGGATCATGACCAGTGCGAGTCCCATACTTTTAATCAATTCAAGCATACAAACCTCATATCATAAATGACCACTATCCAGTCATTCTAGACAATAAAAAAGTAACAGTAACCGACGAAACGTGCGATTCTTATAGTTATCCTATAAAAACTCTCAAATATTTGCCCGAAATGGATCACTATGCAAGCCGAAATATTGTTAACACTGAAATTGCAGCAACGCCTATTTGCTGATCCACGGCGAATCGAGCTGCTTAAACAGATTAAAATCACCGGTTCTATCAGTCAGGGCGCAAAGCAAGCAGGGATAAGTTATAAAAGCGCTTGGGATGCCATCAATGAAATGAATCAACTCGCAGATGAAGTATTGGTAGAACGCGCCACGGGCGGGAAAGGGGGGGGTGGAGCCTTACTTACACACTATGGCGAACGTCTGTTACAACTTTATGATCTGCTGGCAAAAATTCAGCAAAAGGCTTTTGATGCCCTTAAAGAGGACTCACTGCCCCTAGATAGTCTGCTTGCCGCCATTTCTCGATTTTCATTACAAACCAGTGCCCGAAACCAATTTTTTGGCAAAATTCTTGAGCGTAACCATGAAAATATCCAACAACACGTTCGAGTCCTGCTGGCAGATGGAAAAACATCAATCTATACTGCCTTAACGGAACAGAGTGCAAATCGATTAAATTTAGTGACAGGAAAAGAAGTTCTGGTGTTGATTAAAGCTCCGTGGATAACCTTAACTAAAGAGCCTCTTTCCTCCGTTTCATACGATAATGCCCTGCCCAGCCAAATCAGCCACATTGAAACAGGAACAGAACACAGTGAAGTGATTCTGGCGCTCAATGGCGGTGAATCTCTTTGTGTTACATTGCCCAATCAGGAAATGGAACGCCTGAAACTCCAACCAAATGATCTTGTCACCGCACTTTTCAATGCTGATCAAGTGATTATTGCCACTCTGTGCTGACTACTTGTTCATCCTTTATATCCCCTGATAAACCGCCTGTCAGGGGAATTTCAGTTCTTTTTCTCTTTCAGCAAGACAGTATTCGACGGAACCTCACCATAGATTTCAAAAATCATTACCCCTTAACTATTGACAGACAACTACACATTGACATTGACCATCATTACGCTTATTTCTGATTATTCTTTAGTTGATGTTGCTTAAATAAGGAAGAAGAATGTCTGAATTGCAAATAACGCAAGGTAGTTTCCGTTTAAGTGACACCCGTACTCTGCGGCTACCGTCACTGAAAATTATTTCTGGGGAAAATTGGGCCTTTGTTGGCGCAAATGGCAGTGGAAAATCTTCATTGGCTCGGGCTCTGTCAGATGAATTAATTCAACTGACAGGTGAACGTTATTGCTCATTTCATACACCAATACGCCTCTCTTTCGAACAATTGCAAAAACTCATCGACGAAGAGTGGCAGCGAAACAATACTGATTTACTCAGTGAAGACGAGGAAGATACTGGGCGCACTGCCGCAGACATCATTCAGCTTTATCATAAAGACAATGAGTTATGCCTTGAATTGTCCAACTATTTCGGCATTAAAGATCTGCTCTCGCGACGTTTCAAATACCTCTCAACTGGGGAAGTCCGTAAGGTTTTGCTTTGTCAGGCATTGATGGCTGATCCTGATTTATTGATCCTTGATGAGCCCTTTGACGGGTTGGATGCTTATGCACGAGGCCAGCTTTCCCAATTATTGGAATCGCTGGCAGCAAAAGGCATTACTTTAGTTTTGATCTTGACCCGATTCCATGAACTTCCTGATTTTGTCGAACAAATCGGTGTATTGGCAGACTGCCATCTGACTTTAGCCGGAGAAAAACAAAGTATTTTGGCAGAATCGCTCATAGCCCAATTAGCTCACAGTGAAGGGCTGAACAACATCCATCTTCCCGAAACAGATGAATACCGTGCGGATGAACAACTTCCCACCGATCAACCATTAGTTTCAATGCGTAATGTTATTGTCCAGTATAATGACAAACCTATTTTGCACGGCCTGAACTGGCAAGTGAATCCTAATGAACACTGGCAGGTCATTGGTGAAAATGGTGCCGGCAAATCGACCCTACTCAGTTTGATTACAGGTGATCACCCTCAAGGTTATAGTAATGAGTTAATACTATTTGGCCGGCAACGAGGAAGTGGTGAAACTATTTGGGACATTAAACGCCACATTGGTTATGTCAGTAACAGTATCCATTTAGAGTACCGCGTCAGTATCAGTGTCAGAAATGTCATCCTTTCTGGTTTTTTTGACTCGATAGGGCTGTATCAAGCCGTTTCAGATCGGCAACAACAACTGGCTGATGAGTGGCTGAATTTACTGGGATTATCTGGGGAAACAGCAACCAGCCCATTCCACAGCCTGTCATGGGGGCAACAGCGGCTCGTTTTAATTGCCCGCGCTTTAGTGAAACACCCTGTCTTACTGATTCTGGATGAGCCATTACAAGGGCTTGATCCCCTAAACCGTCAACTGGTTTTGCGTTTCATTGATATCATTATCGCCAATGGAGATACGCAACTTCTGTTTGTTTCTCATCATCAGGAAGATGCGCCAGAATGTATTACTCATCGCCTAAGGTTTATTCCTGATGGTGATGTTTACCGATATGAAACCGACAATATTTTCCAAGAAACTCTGTAGTCCCTTTCTTTTCTTATACCGTGAGCCTTCTCTGTGAGAGAAGGTTCCGCTGTTCTCCCGCCAACCAGTGATTTTGTAAAATCAAATACTATTTTTTGATATTTTTATTATTATTTTTGAATTTTTTAACGATTGCTATAAAATCACCGCCTATTTTTAGACTATTTCGTTGTTTTTTCCAAAGATAATAGGGAATTATATGGCTTGGGCATTACTTGCCGTTTCATTGGCGCTTTTGGATAGTCGCCAGAAGATTGCTTTTTTCATCGCGTTCTTGGCTATCATTGCTGGAATCAGCACTAATGTGCTTACCTACCCCGCCGTAATCACACTAACAGTGATTACCATCTTGGGTGTAGCACACATTTACTGCAAAAAACATTTTGTTCTTAGCACTGTTATAGAGGTGGTATTAGTCATCTCTGGTATTTTGCTGTTTATACATTACCTTCCGGGTTTCCATAACCTCAAGTATCTGGACAAGGTACAGGCAGGCCCGTTAAGTGCACCTTTCTCAATGTATTTCAACTTTGACAAGGCACTGCTGCCATTCATCTTATTATTCTGCCTGCCCACTTTATTTACCCGGAAACCTGTGGTTAATGCACCCTCACATGGATGGGCGCTATTAATTGCAGCTATTCCGGCATTATTGTGGCTTGCAACCTTGTTAGGTGGGTTGTCCGTTGAACTCCATCTACCCAGCTGGTTTCCTGCTTTTGTTGTTGCTAACCTTCTCTTTGTTTCTCTTGCTGAAGAAGCGCTGTTCCGGGGCTATATTCAACAAAAGCTGAGCCAGTGGATGAGTCCTTACTTAGCGCTGATTATCACCTCCCTGCTTTTTGGTGCAGCTCATTTTGCGGGTGGCAGCTTGATGATGATTTTCGCGACATTGGCTGGTTTAATTTATGGCGTAGCATGGATGTGGAGTGGTCGTTTATGGGTAGCTGTTGCTTTCCATTTTTCACTCAATCTGATACACCTGTTGCTTTTCACCTATCCGATAAAATCAGTGATCATGCACTAAGCTGAATTTTACTTGATCAGAATTGTCATCCCCCATTACAGGGATACAATTCTGATCAAAACAATTTGGCTCAAAGCAACTCAGATAAAACATTCTTTTCCTCTCCTCATCAAATAAGTCTCTGCCGTTACTGTCACCAAATATGATTTAAAACAGGAGTTACGAGACTATTGTTTGCCGTTTTGGTCTTTCGCGCCATATAATGCCCGCAGCGATCATTTCATTTCGTATTAAAAAGTACTGATAGGAGTTTAAGCTATGGCTGTAACTAAACTGGTTCTTGTAAGGCACGGAGAGAGCGAGTGGAACAAAGAGAACCGTTTTACTGGCTGGACTGACGTTGAATTGTCTGACAAAGGCCGCTCTGAAGCACAACAGGCAGGGCAATTGTTGAAACAAGAAGGTTTCGCTTTTGATTTCGCCTACACTTCTGTTTTAAAACGTGCCATTCACACTCTGTGGAATATTTTGGACCAAGTCGATCAGCAATGGCTGCCAGTTGAAAAAAGCTGGAAACTGAATGAACGTCACTATGGCGCATTGCAAGGTCTGGATAAAGCAGAAACGGCTGCTAAGTATGGTGATGATCAAGTTAAATTGTGGCGTCGTGGCTTTGCTATCACTCCTCCTGATTTGACCAAAGATGACGAACGTTACCCTGGCCATGATCCCCGCTATGCAAATTTAAAACCAGAAGAACTCCCAGTTACAGAAAGCCTGGCAACCACCATTGAGCGTGTTGTTCCTTATTGGGAAGAAGTGATTAAGCCTCGCGTAGAGAAAGGTGAAAAAGTCATCATTGCTGCTCACGGCAACTCTTTGCGTGCTCTGGTGAAATACCTTGATAATATGGGCGAAGAAGAAATTCTTGAGCTGAATATTCCAACTGCTGTGCCACTGGTTTATGAATTTGATGAAAACATGAAACCTATTAAGCGCTATTATCTGGGCAATGCTGACGAAATCGCAGCAAAAGCTGCTGCTGTAGCCAACCAAGGTAAAGCGAAGTAATCTTCTAAGATTCAAGCAAAGACAGCATTAAGCAAACAGTGTTTAAAAATAGTGTTAAAAAAATTAGCAGAAAGCCGGAATAATCTCCGGCTTTTTTTATGATTTTTTTCGTGATGAATTAGCTTCTGCGGCTCTGAATAGCCTGAGATAGCTGGCGAAGTAACGTTTCCGTATCTTCCCAACCAATACATGCATCTGTCACACTTTGGCCATAAACCAAAGGCTCGCCACTATCCAAATTTTGGTTCCCTTCGACCAGATGACTTTCAACCATCACACCAATAATCGCATTTTCGCCATCTGCGATTTGACCACACACATCGGCCCCCACATCCATTTGTCTCTTGAACTGCTTGGCGCTATTTGCATGGCTGAAATCAATCATCACACGAGGAGGCAACCCTGCTTTCACCAATCCTTCCTTAACAGCACTGACATGTTTGGCACTGTAATTCGGCTCTTTACCGCCGCGGAGAATAATATGGCAATCGTGGTTACCTGTTGTATTGACAATCGCAGAGTGGCCCCATTTCGTGACAGATAAGAAACAATGCGATGAGCTGGCGGAATTAATGGCATCAATAGCGACTTTAATTGTACCATCCGTGCCATTTTTAAAACCGACCGGACAAGAAAGCCCAGATGCCAGCTCTCGATGAACCTGAGATTCTGTTGTACGTGCACCTATCGCGCCCCAGCTCATGAGATCTGCCAGATACTGAGGTGTAATCATATCAAGAAATTCACCCGCCGCTGGCAGCCCCATATCATTAATGCTGAGCAGCAGCTTACGGGCCATACGTAATCCATCATTAATATCAAAGCTACAATCCATGTTCGGATCATTAATCAATCCTTTCCAGCCGATGGTTGTACGGGGTTTTTCAAAGTAAACCCGCATAACGATTTCCAAATCAGCTTTAAGCTCTTCACGCAATTTATTCAAGCGACTTGCATATTCTAAAGCCGCTTGTGGATCATGAATTGAACATGGGCCAATCACTACCAATAGACGATCATCTTTACCAATTAAAATGTTATGAATAGATTCACGTGCTTTACGAACAGTAACAGCACTATCTTCTGTCGCAGGAAATTTTTCGAGTAATGCAACTGGTGGTAGTAATTCCGTTATTTTTCTTATTCTTATATCGTCATTCTGGTAGTTCATTGTCCTTTCACCTAATGTGTTTACAGTTATCTGAAATAATTTTGTGATCTCAATCTAACTGTTAGGCGTGGTGCTGTAAATAATCTTTGTGAGTAAAAAGAGGATACTGTTTCTGTAGAAACAGTCAGTTAATGTAAAAATAATGTTAACTCAGATAATTGAACTAATCAGGAGGGAATAATTTATGGTAAAAAACCAAATAATAGGCCATAGGCAGATTGATTATCTATGACCTGTTATTAGTGCTAATTTAACGCGATGCTCGACTTTAACATCCTATGACGTTGGCTTGTTGAAGCCAGTCGCGTTGACTTTTACCTTGTTTAAAATTGGCAAAAATGCCCAACGTATGAGAAAGCA
>NZ_JBBMXH010000030.1:0-42303 GCF_037996725.1 Xenorhabdus entomophaga | reverse complement strand
AAAGACGATTGGCTATTCCAAATCCGAAGAGATGCATGACAAGGTGATAGGGACGTTCATTGAGCGTGAAAACTACGTTTAATGAATGATCTAACTATTCAATACATGACCGAAGATAGTGGTGGGGAAACACGCCCAGCCGTTTTGCTGATCATGGGGTTGGGAATGCAGCTTATTGACTGGCCTGATGAAATAGTGAATCTATTAATCGCGTCCGGGTTTCGCGTGATCCGTTATGATAACCGCGATGCCGGGTTAAGCCAGCAATTTGATCACCTCCGGCAGTCCGCATTTTTTTGGCAAAAACTCCGTTTTCGTTTGGGGTTGCCGGTCCGTACTCCTTACAGTATGCAAAATATGGCAGATGATGCCTTGGGAGTACTTGATGCGTTAAATATTTCACAGGCTCACATTATTGGTGCCTCAATGGGAGGTATGATTGCCCAAAGGCTGGCAGCAACTTACCCTGAACGAGTTATCAGTTTGGTGAGTATTATGAGTTCAAGTGGTGCTCACTATCTTCCCCAGCCTCAGCCAGAAGTGATGGCAGCATTATTGGCTAAGCCGGAAGGCACCAGTGAAGATGAGCTGATCGCTCATCAGCTTAACATCATACAGGCTGTTGTTTCTCCTTCTGAAACATTAGATAAAGATAAGTTGGCCCAGCACTTGCGGATGACCTTGCGCCGTAGTGGGTATCATCCTAACAGTTCGATGCGGCAGACATTAGCGATAATGGCAGATTCTCACCGAGTCGATCTTTTGGCAAAAATTCGTTGTCCAACATTGGTTGTACATGGTGAAGATGATCCTTTGATTCCGGTTGCCTGTGGCGAAGATACGGCTAAGCGTATTACTGAGGCTGAATTTTTATCAATTCCCCAAATGGGACATAGTTTTCCCCCACCATTTATGCAGGCGATGACAGAGAAGATTATTCCATTTTTGCATGGAGCAAAGTGATAAAGGAGATCATCGATATAAAAAATTAACAATTAAATAAAGCTATATTTTGGCATGAGGGAAATCGTTTTTTATTTATCCAGCTAATCAATGAGCTTTTTAGCCATTATATGTATTGTGCTTTGCTGTTTTGGGCTGGTGAAGATGATATTTTTATGCCATTTCATGCCTTTTCTGGCATAAAATTTGATGGCAGATACATTCTGTTCTAATACTTCCAGCCAAAGCCATTTTTGTCCCTGTTCTTGCCCCAGTTTCACTACATGATCAAATAATTGATCACCGTATTTCTGTCCTGTCAGATGTGGCATCAGGTAGAGTTTATGTAAATAGATGCCAGTACAGTCTGCATCAGGAATAGGTTGATTGAAGACGATTTTGCTAAAGCCGATGATATCGGGATAATTCGTTTTAAAATGCTCGGCATCTGGGCTGATGGCTTGTTGAGATTTGGCAATAAACCATGTGTGATCAATGGCTTTTAGCGAGGTTGATATTTGCTCTACTGAGCACTCCTTCGTAATATATTCTTCCAGTTCGTCTCTGTCATACCACAAATCAGAAAAGTGAAAACGGTAGCTTGTCTCAAGGAGTCGGGATAATAACGTTGCATCTTCTATTGTCGCTTTCTGCATAAAAAACATAAGCATCTCCAGAATTATTTACTGGGAATCAGGCAATTGTTTGATATCTCGTTGATAAGGAGTTCCCCTGCCAGCCATTCACCGTAACCTGTTGCAATGGGATTTTATCCTGAAAATGTGAGGCTTAGATATCCGCCAAATTGATCTGCAACATATTGGCTGCAGATAACATACTATCATGGTGATAAAAATGTGCTTTAGAAATAACCAGTTGAATTAAATGAATAATAGGATAATTTCAATAGAAAATAGGGATGATTGTTTTCGAAAGTTTATTGCTTTTTTGAAGGTGTTAATGAGCAGGAAAAAACGTCTTTGTGAAGAATAAAGCGCTATTCTCAGAATGTGTGAAAGCATGACGTATGAAAATGAAAAATGGCGATAGAACATCGCCATTTTTATCATTACCTTTTATGCACGCTAAACAGCTTTATCATTAAGCGGCGGCTTTGATGTTCTGTGACAGCCAATCCGCGACACGCTGTTTTTGTTCATCGGTGAGCCACATACCCAACTTAGTACGGCGCCAGATGGCATCGTCCAATTGTGTTACCCACTCGTGATCAACCAAATAACGCAGTTCAGCTTCATACAGGCCATGACCGAAGAATTCACCAAGATCAGTCAATGCTTCCGCGCCTTTCAGAATGATTTCGCTGTGGTTGCCGTAAGTACGGGCATAACGCTGTGCCACACCTTCTGGCAACCAGTTGTAACGCTGACGCAGCAGACGCGCATAACCATCGCGGTCATGGCCTTCTAGCTCGCCACCGGGTAATTTGCCATTTTTAGTCCATGCCTTGCCCGCATTTGGATAGTATTGTGCCAGCTTATCCATGGCGTGTTCAGCCAATTTACGATACGTCGTCAGTTTGCCACCGAAGACGGACAGTAATGGCGTCTGGCCTTGTTCATCCTGCACATCCAGCGTGTAATCACGGGTAATCGCTTGTGGTGAGTCAGATTCATCGTCACACAGAGGGCGAACGCCGGAATAAGTCCAGACAACATCATTGCTGGTAAGCTGCTTCTTGAAGTGGTCGTTATAGACTTTCAGCAAGTAATTGATCTCTTTCTCATCAATGCTGACTGCTTTTGGATCGCCTTTGTATTCAACATCGGTGGTACCAATGATGGAGAATTCATCATTCCATGGGATCACAAACACGATGCGGTTATCTTCGTTTTGCAGAATATAAGCCTGTGACTCATCGTGAACGCGAGGAACTACAATATGGCTGCCTTTGATCAGGCGGATGCCGTAAGGCGATTTCAGTTGCAGACCGTTATCGAAGAAGTTTTTCACCCATGGGCCGGTTGCATTAACCAGGCCTTTTGCGCGCCACGTGTTGGTTTCGCCGGTTGTGAGATCTTTGGCTTCAACCATCCAGTAATCATTTTCACGCCATGCGCGGGTCACTTGGGTACGGGTACGCACTTCGCCACCGTGTTTTTGCACTTCTTGCGCGTTCAGAACAACCAGACGTGCATCATCAACCCAGCAGTCGGAATATTCAAAGCCGCGGGTGATTGATGGCTTCAATACCGAATTTGCACCAAATTTCAGTCCCTTGCTGCCCGGTAAGCTAACACGTTTACCTAAATTATCGTACAGGAACAGGCCAATACGGATCATCCAGGCCGGGCGCAGGTGTGGTTGATGTGGCAGACGAAAACGCATTGGGAATGCAATATGCGGAGCCAGTTTCAAGAGAACTTCACGTTCTGCCAATGCTTCGCTGACCAGACGGAATTCATAATGTTCCAGATAGCGTAAGCCGCCGTGGATCAGTTTGGAGCTGGCAGACGAAGTCGCACTGGCCAAGTCTTGACCTTCCAACAGCAGGACAGAAAGTCCCCGGCCAGCAGCATCTGCTGCAATACCAGCGCCGTTAATTCCGCCGCCGATTACAATCAAGTCTTTGGTTTCCATTGCATACCCTCTGAAATGTTCGAAACAGTTCTTTAATGTTCGTTTTCGCTCAAAGATTGTAATCAAAAATTCATCAATCGCCAACCATTAACTCAGAAAAAACATATTCACGTGATATAGGTAACAAATCTTTATCATATGCCTAAGATTAATAAGGATTTTGCAGGATACAAGTTTAAAAGGGGATAATTACAGGAGGGAGTTCCCCACCCAAAATTTCAGGCAGGGAAGTATCATGGCACCAAAAGTGATCAGCAAAGTTCCAGTTTGACGCTGTGTTGTTCGATGATTTTCTGGATGTTGGGAGGAGGGGCTTTGTCTGTGAATAGAAAATCAATGAGATTCATGTTGCCGAGGTTGACCATGGCACTGCGGCCAAATTTAGAATGGTCGGCAACTAGCATAACACAACGGGAATTTTCGATAATGGCGCGCTTGGTGCGGACTTCGTGGTAATCAAATTCCAGCAGGGAGCCATCGCTGTCAATGCCGCTAATCCCAAGAATGCCGAAATCAAGGCGGAATTGAGAGATGAAATCCAGCGTTGCTTCACCAATGATGCCACCATCGCGGGAGCGCACTTCACCACCTGCCAAAATCAGACGGAAATCTTCTTTACCCATAAACAGGGTTGCGACGTTGAGGTTGTTGGTGACAATTCTCAAATCGCGATGGTTAAGCAAGGCATGTGCTACGGCTTCAGGGGTTGTCCCAATATCAATGAACAGGGTTGCGCCGTTTGGAATTTGGGTGGCAACCTGTTGAGCAATACGCGCTTTTTCATTTGACCACATAATCTTGCGGTCATGGTAGGCGGTATTAACAGAGCTGGATGGCAATGCGGCGCCACCGTGATGACGCTGGATTTTATTTTTATCTGCCAGATCATTTAAATCACGCCGGATGGTTTGCGGGCTGACGTCAAAATGTTCAACCAGCTCTTCAGTGCTGACATAACCTTGAAGGCGCACCAGCTCGATTATTGCATCATGTCGCTGAGTTTGCTTCACAAAATTCCCCTAATGTTTGCATAGATGGATTATAGTTGGCCCAAATTATTCGGAATATTATTGATTCTTTTGTTTACGCAAATTATCCCATAATCCCATCAATAACCCGATGATTAGTCCGGCAATATGGGCAGCATTGGCGATATTTAATGAAAACAGATCGAAATAGCCAACCAATAGCCAGATAACAGAGATAGCGATTAACCCTCTGGGAGCACTGATCCCGCGTTTGGGCGACATCTCACCCGTTAGCCAAACGTATCCGATCAACGCGTAAACCACCCCGGACAGCCCCCCGAAATGAGAGCCACTGAACAATGATTGTGCCCAACCACTGAAAAGGGCAGAGACTATCGTGATTTCAAAAAGTTTTCCGGTGCTGATCTTTTTTTCTACCTGACTGCCAAAATACCACCACAGCGCGAGGTTAAAGAGGATATGAGTCAGTGAAAAATGCAGCAGGGCAGGACTAATCCAGCGCCATAACTCCAAATATTGATGACTGTTAGGCCAAGCCAGCCAGTTCATGACATCGGGCATGCCCGCCATTGTCATCCAAAGATAAACGAGGGCACAAAGTGCGGTGACGACAATAGTCAGCGGGCCGGACTGGCTTTTGAGCGTGTTCCAGTTCAGATTATTGCGATATTTAAACGAGCTGTTAGATTTGCCTGTTTGCCAACTGGCGGCTTGGTAGCGTTCATTGAGTGGATCGCGGGCAAAATGCTGAAGTTCCTGTTCAACTAAACTTAACTGGCTGTCATCTTCCAGCCATAGTTCAACGAGCAATGGCTCGTTAGTCGGCCGCATGGTTAAATGAATGCCCTGCGTCGCCATATAATCAATAAAGGCCTGAGCCAGTCGAGGGTTGGATATTGAGGTTACATGGATCATTGCTCGTCTTATTTCTGCCTTATAGTTGAAATTAATCACACAGGGCTAATCGCTTTGAAATTAGCGCACTAAAGATTCATAGAGTGTGGACGGCCTGAGGATAGTCTTTCTGCCAGCCTTCAAAGCCGCCATTGACACTGTAAACCGTTTCAAATCCCATATTGATGAGATATTGAGCGGCTCCCTGACTGCTATGACCGTGATAGCACATCACCATGACAGGCTGGTCAAAATCCGCTTCCTGTAGGAAAGTATTAAGCGTTTCATTCGTTAAGTGGAATGCGCCTGTTACATGCCCTGCACGGAAACTTTGCGGGTCACGGATATCAACCATGATGGCGGTTTTATCGAGCCAGTGCTGGTAAGCCTGCTCAGGGTTTATCGTTTGAAAGTGGTCCATAAATACTCAACGTAGTTTCTCAAATTTTCATTTTCACTATATTCATTTCTTAATGGTCGTCTGGTATGACCTGATCGCCTTTCCAATGGGGATATTGGAAAGGCGGGGGAATATAATCAGAAAATGTCAGAAACAGAAAAATAATCAGTAATACGAGTGTTCACCGCGCTGGTGTTCAGTCAGATCTTTCACCCCTTTTAATTCAGGGAACATCTGCAACAACTGTTTTTCAATCCCTTCTTTCAGGGTGACATCGACCATTGAACAGCCGTTGCATCCACCACCGAATTGCAGAATGGCATAACCTTCATCGGTGATCTCCATCAGGCTGACACGGCCGCCATGCCCGGCTAGCTGAGGATTAATCTGCGATTGCAGGACATACTCAACGCGCTCAAGCAGTGGTGCATCGTCATCCACTTTACGCATTTTGGCGTTCGGTGCTTTCAGGGTCAGTTGGGAGCCAAGCTGGTCGGTCACAAAATCAATGACGGCCTCTTCCAGAAAAGGTGCACTGATTTCATCAACATAGGCGGAAAGTTGGTCGAATTTCAGTTCAACATCAGTGGCTTCAACAGCATCCGGTGGGCAATAGGAAACGCCGCATTCAGCAGTCGGGGTTCCCGGATTAATGACAAAAACACGGATCTGTGTACCCGGTTCTTGATTTGCCAATAGCTTGGCAAAGTGCGCTTGCGCTGCTTCAGTAATATTAATCATGTCATTTGCTCAATAGTTGACTGTTCTAGTTGGTTATAATACGCCCATTTATAAAGGTTCTACAAGGTTCGGCAGATTGCCCAGGCTTGTACGGAGCGGGCACCCGCACGAATTAACAATTGTGAAGCTTCATGCAGCGTTGTGCCCGTCGTGATCACATCATCGAAAATCGCAACATGTTGATCGGTAAAATCGCCCCGCAATTGAAAGGCATGCTTAAGATTGGTTTTCCTTTGGGCGGCAGATAAGCCCCGCTGTGAGAGTGTAGCACGTGAGCATTGCAAAAGGTCTGGCTGATACGGGCATTGCAGCCAGCGCGATAGAGGTTGAATCATTAATTCAATGTGATCGAAACCGCGTTGCCAACGTTTTTTGCTGTGCAGAGGAATACCCAGAATATGATCTGGTTTGTACCAGCGGCCTTCGCGATAGCCCTGCAACCAATGCAGCAGAAACAGACGCGCCAGGACTGCCGCGAGTTGCGGCGTATTGTGATACTTATATCGCCGGATAAGCTGGCTTAATGGTGGCGTGTAATCTGTAATCGCGATCAGGAATTGCCATGGCGGGGGATATTTCAGGCAGCGTCCACAGGGAACATCTCTGGATTCAGAAGGTAACGCGCAGCGTGGGCAAACATGTTGCCGCCGTTTTAATTGTTGATGGCAAACGTGACAGACTCCGTGATGGGCAAAATACAAATTTTGATGGCATAGCCAACAGTATCCAACCATTGTTAGCATAGTGACCTTCCTTGGTGATATTCCTTGATGATAAATGAGGTGAGAATAACAATGAATCAGTTGTTTTGGCAGACAATTGGTGACGCACCACGTGATCTTGTGATGCTGCATGGATGGGGATTGAATGCCGAGGTATGGCGTTCAGTAGAAATGCGCTTGGCTCCGCATTTTCGTTTGCATCTGGTGGATTTGCCGGGCTATGGCCGCAGTCAGCCATATCCTGCCATGTCACTGGCGGACATGGCAGAGACGGTATGGCAACAGGCACCAAAAAAAGCCCTGTGGCTGGGCTGGTCTTTGGGCGGATTGGTTGCCAGTCGGATTGCACTGGATCATCCTGAGCAGGTTGCTGGTTTGGTGACAGTGGCTTCTTCACCCAAATTCAGTGCAGATGGGGATTGGCCGGGTATTAAGCCTGCGGTATTGAGTGCATTTGAACATCAATTAAGTGCAGATTTTCAGAAGACAGTCGAACGTTTTCTGGCGTTGCAGACATTGGGGACAGAGAGTGCGCGACAGGATGCCCGTGTACTGAAATCTGTGGTTTTGAACCAGCCAATGCCGACAGTGGAGGTACTTAATGCAGGGTTAGAAATTTTGCGTACTGATGACTTAAGGGCGGAACTGTCACAGCTTCAATTACCTTTCCTGCGTATTTATGGTTATCTTGATGGGCTAGTGCCGCGCAAGATTGCTGCACAGCTTGACAGAGAATGGCCGAATACACATTCCGTTATTATGCGAAATGCTGCTCATGCACCTTTTATTTCTCATCCTGATGAATTTATTGAAGTATTAATAGATTTTACTTCCGGCATGGGATGGTAAATGCTCAACATTACCCATAACTATTAATGGCTATGGGTAATCGTTATGGATAATCAGCCGTTTTATTTGCCGGGATAAACTTCGGTCACAATTTCGGGTGTATTAACGATAGTATCGAGGACAGGGCAATTACTTTCGACAAAAGCAATAAAATCACGGATCTCTTGTTCGGTATTATCTGCATCAATATAAAACTTGGAGGTGATTTTGGAAAATCCTAATTTGGCGTTTTTATTTCTACCCGTGAAGCCATCGGTATCCAATTCTCCTTCTACCTTAACCTGAATATCATTCAAATTAATTTTATGCTTGCGGGCAAAACTTTTTGCGACAATACACTGACATGCGCCAAAAGCAGACAGTAATGCTTCCACAGGGTTCATTGCTTCATCCGTTCCACCGAGACTTTTGGGTTCGTCTACATGAAAGGTAAAATTCCGTGATGAACATTTCATCTTGAGATGACCAATGGACTCAATTGTTGCAGTAAATAACTCTTTAGGCATATTACTATCCTCGGGTTATTAATAACGGTAAATCCGTGTATCAGATAATAAGGAAGAGATATTTATTTTTCAATTCGTGGTCATGAATAAGTTTATTTTTTTGATATGAGTCTTTTTTGTTTAATATTGAATAAGATACAATCTGTTCTGTTTGCTCTGATTTGGCAAAAGATGAAAAGGTTAAATGAGCCGTGATCTTCAAAGAAAAATTGCCTGCCCGATGAGCTTGATCAGGCAGGCAATTCTTTAGCATTTACAGGGGCAGATGCTTAGTTTTTTACTGACAGTTGATAAATTTTGGAATCACATTTCTGCGTTTCCGGGCACTGCTTGCAGCCGCCGCTTAAACAGGAAGAAGCATCCACTTCCTCCAGTTTACCCATTGCGACAAGCTGCTTGAGCATGGCTTCTACCATCGGCAGCGGTGCTGAAAACTGATAGCTTAATGACCTTGCGTCAGTGCGCCCATTAAGGGCAACGGCGTTTCTAATTTCCAGCAGACTAATCATCTATCGCTCCTATTAATAGCTAGTGGCAGTTAATGGCAGTTGCCGTTTGAGCATTTGCAGTTACGATCGGTGGTGTTATTGAACGTGACGGTCACTCTGCTGCGTGCACGGCGCAATCCAATAAAAACCAGTACGTTAAACAGGATCACGGCCAGAATTGTTATCAGGCTGCTTTCTGGATGGGCAGAAAACGTTGTCGCCTGATAAAACAATGCTGCGAGTGAATAAGCGACGTTTAGTCCCCACAGGATGGAGAAAGTCATCCAGCCACGGCTGGTTTCACGTGCAATGGCTCCCATGACGGAAACACAGGGTACGTATAGCAGTACGAAAATCAGGTAACTGTAAGCAGAAATGGCAGAGCCAAATTTGGCGCTCATTGTTCCCATAGAACCGCGATCCATATCGCCATCGCCTTTACTGGCTTCTATCGGGTTGGAAAGCGCACTTAAGGTAAAGGTTTCTTTCAGGCTGTCCCAGGTTTCCGCAACAGCGTCTTTCAATTGCTCCGGTAAATTGAATTCATCCGGGTCGAATGGTGCCTGAGTGATGTTTTCTGCGGTGTACAGGGTGTTCAGCGTTCCAACAACAACCTCTTTGGCCATTGCCCCGGTGATAAGCCCGACAGTGGCCTGCCAGTTATCAGACTGCACACCGATGGGCTGTAATACTGGCGTGATCACTTTACTGACAGAAGCCAGAGCTGATTGGTTAATGTTATCCACAGCTTTACCTGAGAAGGAGAAGCTGTTCAGAGCGCCAATGAACATACTTGCCGCGACAATGACTTTACCCGCTCGTATCACAAAACCTTTCAGTCGCTGCCATGTCTGGAGCAACAGGGTTTTAGTATGTGGAACATGGTAGACCGGAAGCTCCATTACAAATGGAGATGCCTCACCACGCATCAGGGTGTATTTGAGCAGCAGCCCCGTCAGGATGGCGATGACAATTCCCAATATATACAGGGAGAAAACGATGCTTGCTCCATTTTTGCCGAAGAAAGCGGCTGCAAAGACAGCAAAGATTGCCAATCTTGCCCCACAGGACATAAACGGTGCCATCATGATGGTAATCAGGCGCTCACGAGGGGCGTCCAGTGTTCTTGAGCCCATCACGGCCGGCACATTACAACCAAAGCCAACAATCAGGGGCACAAAGGATTTACCCGGCAATCCCATGGCTTGCATCAGCCTGTCCATAACAAACGCGGCTCGCGCCATGTAGCCTGAATCTTCAAGGAAGGAGAGGAACAGGTACATCATGCCGATCTGGGGAACCAACGGCAGTACGGTGTTGATGCCTCCACCAATACCTTGGGCAAGGAAAACCGTCAGCCAATTCGGGAAATGGAGAAAATGACCGAGCCATTGCATTCCATCAATGAAAATGGCGGCAGAAGCCCCTTCGAAGATGGGTTGCAAAGCGCCGCCGATATTGATGGCCAGCACAAACATCAGGTACATGACAAACAGGAAGATAGGCAGGCCCAGCCAGCGGTTCAGGATAACGGTATCCAATACTTGGGTCAGTTTGTTTGGTATGGCTGATCGGGTATCAATGACCGCCAGACATATATCACTAATCGTCTGATAACGTGCGCCAGCAATGATCAGGTCGGGTTCTTCAATCTGTTGCTGTTGCAGGCGAGCCTGACTTTCAGCTAGCTGTATTTGAGTCAGACCGGAAATCTCACGGCTGTAAATATCCCCTTCCAGCACCTGCAAAGCCAGCCAGCGACGCTGCTGTGGGCTGAATGTCCCCGTGATTTGGCGTGAAAGATGGGAGACTTCCTGTAATAGTGAATCAGGATATTCAACCTGCACAGGTTTAGCGTTTTGCGGGTATTTAATTTTTTGCGGATGATCGTCGATGGTTTTTTTCAGTGCATCGATCCCTGTGGCACGGGTTGAAACCAGTGGGATAACCGGACAGCCGAGGCGTTGTTCCAGTGCCGCAACATCAATATTGATACGCTGATTCTGAGCGATATCCAGCATATTCAGCGCAATGATGCAGGGAATGCCCAGTTCAATCAATTGCAGTGAGAGATAAAGATTACGCTCCAGATTCGACGCATCAACAACATTGATCAACATATCAGCTTCACCACTAAGGATATAGTGGCAGGCAATCTGCTCATCAATGGACGTTTGCTCAGAAATGGTAGTGAGAGAATAAGTGCCGGGGAGGTCGACAAGCTCGACCTGATGGTTATTGGTGGTAAAGTGGCCGGCTTTGCGCTCTACCGTAACACCAGCCCAGTTTCCCACGCGTTGGTGGGAGCCAGTAAGCTGGTTAAAAAGTGTCGTTTTGCCGGCATTGGGATTACCAATCAGGCCTATGGTTAATTGTTTCATCATACTTTTGTCAATCACAAAATCTACCAATCATAAAGTCTGCTAATTACGAAGTGACTTTCGTACCTTAGTTACATATTCAGTACCCTGGTGATACTTTAGTACTACGGTTATCAAAGTGTGTGGGTGATGATTATTCTGAACTAAATCAACTTAGCGCTTTGTTAGTTCAGATCTTCATTCAACATGAGAAATGCCAAGTCTTGTTTACGAAGAGTAAGGCTGACTCTGCGTGTTTCGATTTGTATTGGATCGCCCAATGGAGCGAAGCGAATGACCTGAAATGTTGAACCCGGTAACATGCCGAGTGACAATAATTTTTGTCGGTAAGCTGGACTAATTTCTGGAGAAAATCCCAGAATTTTATACCTGCGTTCTGGAATAAGAACCATATAACTCTCCATTTTGACTGAAAAAATAAGTGATTATAAGAATGATTATCCTCAATGAAGGGAATTTCACAAGGAAAAAGTACGGTAATTTCTCTGAATTCTAATTGTTAATGATAATAATACGCAACTGCAATGTTGGTTATTTATCCTGAATAATATGGAAACAAATTGATATTAATCAAATTAATGTTGATTTGATTGAAAATAAATAATTATTAGGAATATTTAATATTCGGAAAAAATATCTTTATTGATAAGCCCCGTTAATAAACGGGGCTTGTTGATTTCTATTTTCTTATTAATTTGATAAATGATTGATTGACTTTTATTAACCTTTTGGAGGATAAAGCAGCTCACTCAATGGAACCTGAACGCGATCATCATCTTGATGCTGGCTCCAGGCATCCGAGTCGTATACCCACCATGCCTGAATTTCCAACTGATAGAAACGGCGTGTGGCATGGCCTTGATAATCACTGATGGGACGAGATTTTTTCTTTCTGATATTTTCATCAGGATAAGTTTTTAAGAAAAAATAGTCATAGGTTTCCTGTAGTTGCTCATCGGGGACTTGGCGGGCGTAGCCAACGAATTGAGCGCCAGCCAGATCCAGTGATGAATCAGGTGTGACCCGACTGCTGTAGATTGTGCCGCTGACACGGGGGTTGATATGTAATTCCCGCGAATGTCGGGTATCTCGCTTTGAGTACCAGATCAGTGTCAGTGGGTTGTATTCCGGAATATAGAACATCGTCGATGACCAGACTGAATCTGCATCTGGATCGTGAGTGGAAAGGCTGAAAAAACGTATATTGCTGAGTAAATTAAAACTGCTTTGGACATATTTGTTCATGGTTTTTCCTCAACAGTGTGCATTCGTTCTTGATACCTAAAACTCGAAACCCATTGGGTATAAGAACATTAGGATATTATGGAAGATTTATATTTTTATATTATTCAATAAGTTCCCATTATTATGAGATTTATTGCGGAATGAATTATACGGAGTATTAATTAAAATATGCAGGGGTCATAACTTATTCAAATTTATAACATCAGCAATAAATAGAATCATCATGATGAAAATAATGGCTTTTTTACGTATAGCCAGTCAAGGGCTTTTTATCCGGCGCGCCGTAAAACCCCGTCATTCAGAGGCTGCTAATTCTTTTTTTGAAAGATCCTGAACTGGCACAATGGCACCAGTTCAGGAAATTAGTTAAGTAAGCTAACGTTTCTTGGTTAATTAACGTTTGCGCTAATTAACGTTTTTTATTAAAGGCAGCCGCCAACGCATCACCCATGGCGCTGTTGGCTAAAGGTGCAGAACCTGAACGCGAAATATGGCGGTTTCTGCCATTGCCGTTGCCGTTGCGGTTATTACGACCCTGAGCATTGCTATCCTGACGGTTACCGCCTTGAGAGCCTCGGCGTACTTGTGTTTCACCAGGTTGTTCATCAAGACGCATGGTCAGTGCAATACGCTTGCGGTTGAGATCAACATCCATCACCTTCACTTTGACGATATCACCCGTTTTCACCACGGTATGTGGATCTTCTACGAAGCGATCGGACAGGGAGGAGATGTGCACTAAGCCATCCTGATGGACACCGATGTCAACGAAAGCACCGAAATTAGTGACGTTGGTGACTGTACCTTCCAAAATCATGCCTGCACGCAGATCTTTCATCGTTTCAACCCCGTCAGCGAAAGTCGCTGTTTTGAACTCAGGGCGCGGATCCCGGCCCGGTTTTTCCAGCTCTTTCAGAATATCAGTAACGGTTGGGAGACCGAATTTCTCTGTCGTGAAATCCCGGGCACTCAGGTCACGCAGAGAAGCAGGATTGCCCATCAGTTCAGGCAGGGTCTGCGCGGTTGTTGCCAGAATTTTCTCAACGACCGGATAAGCTTCTGGGTGAACAGTTGATGTATCCAGCGGATTATCCCCCTGATTGATGCGCAGGAAGCCCGCACATTGCAGGAAGGCTTTTGGCCCCAGACGGTGAACTTTCAGCAGTTCATCACGGTTGTTGAAGCGACCGTTCTCATCACGCCAGTTAACGATATTCTGGGCAACATTGCGGCTCAGGCCGGCAACGCGCGTCAGCAAGGCGACGGATGCCGTATTCAGGTCAACACCGACGCCGTTTACACAGTCCTCAACCACATTATCCAGTTTTTTGGCAAGCTGGACTTGGCTGACGTCATGCTGATATTGACCAACACCGATGGATTTCGGCTCGATTTTTACCAGTTCTGCCAGTGGATCTTGCAGGCGACGGGCGATGGAAACCGCACCGCGCAGGGAAACATCCAGTTCAGGGAATTCCAGTGCAGCCAGTTCAGAGGCGGAATAGACGGATGCCCCCGCTTCGCTGACCACGACTTTCTGTGCGGTAACGTCAGGATACTGTTTCTGCACGTTGGCAAAGAAACGCTCTGTTTCACGGGAAGCCGTACCATTGCCAATGGCAACCAGCTCAACCTGATGCTTGGTGCACAGTGCTGCAACGCTTGCAGCCGCTTTGTTTTCCTGACCCGTGTGTGGGTAAATGGTATCGGTGGCGATAAGCTTGCCTGTCGCATCAACAACGGCGACTTTCACCCCTGTGCGCAAGCCCGGATCCAGACCCATCGTTGCCCGCATGCCCGCAGGTGCAGCCATCAGCAGATCATTCAGGTTACGGGCGAATACGTTGATGGCTTCGTCTTCGGCTTTCTCGCGCAGTGTGCCCATCAGTTCGGTTTCCAGATGCAGCAACACTTTGATGCGCCATGTCCAGCTCACCACTGCCTTGCGCCAGCTATCAGCAGATGCATTGTTCAGGCGCAGGTTAAGGTGATCAGTAATAATTTGCTCGCAGTAACTCTCTTTTGGCGCTTCCTCAAATTGAGGATCGGCGTTCAAAGAGAGTTGCAGGATACCTTCATTGCGTCCACGGAACATGGCAAGGGCACGGTGGGAAGGAACAGCAGCAATGGCTTCGTGATAATCGAAGTAATCACTGAATTTAGCGCCTTCTTCCTCTTTGCCTTCGACAACTTTGGAGACTAAGTGGGCATTTTTCCACAGATATTCGCGGACTTTTGCCAGCAGGGCCGCATCTTCGGCAAAACGCTCCATCAGGATATAACGCGCGCCATCCAGTGCAGCTTTGGCATCAGCGACACCTTTGTCAGCATCGACATAGGCCGCTGCCGCCAGTTCAGGCTCTTGTTGCGGCTCCTGCCATAGCAGGTCGGCCAGAGGCTCCAATCCGGCTTCAATGGCGGTTTGCCCACGGGTACGGCGTTTCGGTTTATATGGCAGGTACAGGTCTTCCAGTTCAGTTTTGCTCAATGTCGCATTAATTGCGTTTTCCAGCTCAACGGTTAACTTCCCCTGTTCCTCAATCGATTTCAGAATAGTCTGACGGCGGTTGGACAGTTCGCGTAGATAACCGAGGCGGTTTTCAAGCTGGCGGAGCTGCGTGTCATCCAGACCACCGGTGGCCTCTTTACGGTAACGGGCAATGAAAGGAACTGTATTCCCTTCATCAAGCAGAGTAATGGCGGCTTGGACTTGCTGTGGCTGAGCCTGTAGCTCACCGGCAATGATTCGACTTAAAGATTCATTCATGGTCTGTTTTCTTCAACTTTCTTAGCGCCCGTAGATATCGTCGGATATCATCAGGCAGAGCCGGATAGGGTCAAATTTCATCTGAAACAATATCGGCATGGTTCAAACTGGCTCCATTTATACGTGCTGAGCGCGATAATTTCCAGTTTAGCGCGATATTTCGGTCATGTTGCGACAGAATTCATCGAATATCTTCTGGGTTGAGATATAGTACACCGCCATTAATCATCTTTTCTCAAGTGAGTTTTTTCATGGCCAAGAGTCACTACATTACCCGGGAAGGTTGGCATACGCTTGATCAGGAACTGAAATATCTCTGGAAAGTTGAACGACCTAAAGTCACTCAGGCTGTTTCAGATGCTGCTGCGTTAGGGGATCGTTCAGAGAACGCAGAATACATTTATGGTAAGAAAAGGTTAAGAGAAATTGACCGTCGGGTACGATTCTTGTCCAAGCGTCTGGATGTCCTGAAAATTGTTGATCCTGATCCGCGGCAAGAGGGAAGAGTCTTTTTTGGGGCATGGGTGAAAGTCGAAAATGAAAATGAAGAAGAACATATTTTTCGACTGGTAGGGCCGGATGAATTTGAGCCGGCCAGGAAGTGGATTTCCATTGACTCTCCCGTGGCAAGGGCGTTGCTTGGCAAGCAAACTGATGATGAGGTTACGGTGATGACGCCCAATGGCATCGTGACGTATTGGATATTGGAAATCAGTTATCAGTCTTTAGCATAAATCATGGTGGTTATGTGACCTAAACAGGAAACAAGGAGAGAAAACCTAACCATAAGCAATTATTGCTAATGCCGTTAATGGCCTTAAAATACATGCGGTTAGTCTCTATTGAATTATGGGTTTTCTGTGAGAGTGCTAGATATTGCGGGCATGGAGCATCTTGGGAGCTGAAACATGCAAGAGAGTTATAAGATCCTTGTTGTTGATGATGATATGCGCTTGAGGGCGTTATTGGAGCGTTATTTATCTGAGCAGGGATTTCAAGTTCGTAGCGTAGCAAATGCAGAACAGATGGATCGTTTATTGACCAGAGAAGCCATTCAGTTGATTGTTTTGGATTTGATGTTGCCGGGTGAAGATGGATTATCGGTTTGCCGAAGATTGCGAAGCCAGCATAATCCGATTCCGATCATCATGATATCCGCAAAAGGGGAAGAAGTTGATCGCATTGTGGGCCTTGAAATCGGCGCGGATGATTACCTCGCCAAGCCTTTTAACCCACGTGAGCTGTTGGCACGTATGCGGGCTGTTTTACGTCGTCAGGCCAGTGAATTGCCGGGAGCTCCGGCATCGGATGATGCCGTCATCAAGTTTGGCAAATTTAAACTTGATCTCGGAACGCGAGAAATGTTCCATCAGGATGAATTGCTGTCTTTAACCAGTGGGGAATTTTCAGTACTGAAAGTTCTGGTTTCTCATCCTCGTGAGCCGTTATCACGGGATAAATTGATGAGTCTGGCACGGGGGCGGGAATATGGTGCGATGGAGCGCTCCATTGATGTTCAGGTTTCCCGTCTGCGTCGTCTGATTGAAGAAGATCCCGCTCATCCCCGCTATATTCAGACGGTTTGGGGGTTGGGCTACGTTTTTGTTCCTGATGGAAGCAAAGTATGAAAAGGCTTTGGCTTTCGTTGCTCACCTTGTTTCCCTATATATTATCTTTGTCGCTGGGCTGCCTGCTGATCAGTTACTTGGTCGCCCAGTGGTTGGCAACACTGGAAAAAGTTTCATTCAACGTGGTGTTTCCTTATCTCTTTATCGGGGTTTTTACGTCTGCATTATCAGTATTTGTGGTGTTCTGGCGATATTTGCACATCCAGAAGCAATCACTCAAAACAATACAAAAAGCAGCGATGGATATGGGGAAAGGGAGAAAGGTGGCTCCACTGCCGGAAGTAGGAGCGCCCGCCATACGCTCACTGACTAGAACCCTGAATCAGATAGCTGTGGAGCTGCAATCGCAAGAAAGTGCTCGCGTGGTATTAATAGCAGGGGTGAGCCATGATTTGCGCACTCCGCTTACCCGCATTCGGCTGGCGATAGAAATGTTGGAGGGAAAAGATGACTTTCTCACGGAATCCATCCATCGGGATATTGAAGAATGCAATGCCATTATTGATCAGTTCATTGACTATCAGCGGTCAGGGCAAGATGTACCGATGATATGCTGTGAACTGAATGAGCTGCTTGAATCGGTCATTGAATTTGAGACTGCCATTAAAACGGAACAGCGCTGCGCGGCAGATATTGAAAATAACTTATCTCCCCGCCCGGTTTTTGTTTCAGCCAATTCGCTTTCCATTAAGCGTGTATTGGTCAATATGTTTACTAATGCCCAACGTTATGGCAATGGATGGATTCGAATCAGTAGTGGTTCAACAGAAAGATTTGGCTGGTTTCAGGTGGAGGATAACGGCAGGGGGATGACAAAAGAAGAAGCCGCCACTTTGTTCCAGCCATTCATTCAGGGAGAGCGGATACGCAATACTCACAATAATGGTGGAGTAGGGCTGGGGCTGGCAATTATCCGCCGCATCATTGATATCCACGAAGGGTATATCGAAGTGGGAGAAAGTGAAAAGCAGGGGCTATCCATTCGCGCTTATATTCCTTTGAATGAAAAACCGTTATCCCTTGAAAGCGGCCTGTCATAAAAATGTCATAATTCATACATTTTACTGTCATTGAATTCACCTATTTTCCTTCCTGATCCATTTCTTAACCTAAAAACCAGATTGTCGAAGATGTCTGACACTTGTTTTTAATTAATGATGCGTATCCCAGCAGGAGGGAATATGAAACCAATGCGTACCACCATGGCAAGCATTATGGCAGCCGTATTTGCCATGACATCCCTGTCTTCATTTGCTGCCACCAGCTTGACGGGAGCAGGTGCGACATTTCCCGCACCGGTATATACCAAGTGGGCGGATTCTTATCAAAAAGAAACGGGTAACAAAATCAATTACCAAGGCATCGGCTCTTCGGGTGGTGTGAAGCAGATTATCGCCAATACCGTTGATTTTGGTGCTTCTGATGCGCCAGTTTCTGATGAAAAATTGGCGGCGGATGGTTTGTTCCAGTTTCCAACCGTGATTGGCGGCATTGTGCTGGCGGTAAACATTTCCGGTATCAAACCGGGTCAGTTGATTCTGGATGGCAAAACCCTCGGCGACATCTATCTGGGGAACATCAAGAAATGGAATGATCCCGCTATTGCAAAATTGAACCCAGACCTCAAGCTGCCGGATCAGAACATTGCCGTAGTGCGGCGGGCGGATGGTTCAGGAACTTCCTACGTTTTCACCAGCTACCTGTCTAAAGTGAATAACGACTGGAAAGAAAAAGTCGGGGCAGGTTCGACCGTCAAATGGCCAACTGGCTTGGGTGGTAAAGGCAATGATGGTATTGCGGCCTTTGTGCAACGCCTGCCCGGTTCGATTGGTTACGTTGAATACGCTTATGCTAAACAGAATAACCTCACTTACACCAAACTGGTTTCAGCAGATGGCGCAATATTGTCACCTACGGCAGAAAACTTCAGTGCGGCAGCAAAAGGTGCGGATTGGAACAGCAGCTTTGCTCAGGATTTGACACACCTGAAAGGCGATAATGCGTGGCCAATTACCTCCACCACTTTCATTCTCATCCACAAACAGCAGGCAAGTGCCTCGAATGGCGCTGAAGTGCTGAAATTCTTCGATTGGGCTTATGACAAAGGCAAAAAACAGGCGAAAGATCTGGATTATGCCGTTCTGCCGAAAGAAGTCGTCAGTCAGGTACGTGCAGCATGGAAGAGCAACATCAAAGACAGCAGTGGCAAACCGCTTTATTGACAGGCTTTGTTAAACCTCCCCCCTTTCGAGGGGGAAATAACCCAAAATGAGAATTAAGCGTATGGCCGAACGTAAAACGGCATATAAAACGGTATTAAAAGCACCGAGTAAAAATGGCGACATTATTTTCAGTGCGCTGGTCAGGTTAGCGGCGGTGCTGACCTTACTTCTGCTCGGCGGCATTATTATTTCGCTGATCATTGCTTCCTGGCCAAGTATACAAGCATTTGGTTTTACTTTTTTGTGGAGCAAAGACTGGGATGCACCCGCCGGAGTGTTTGGTGCACTGGTTCCGATTTATGGCACATTGATGACGTCATTAATTGCCTTGATTATTGCGGTTCCGGTGAGCTTTGGTATCGCTTTGTTTCTGACAGAACTGGCGCCAAATTGGTTGAAGCGTCCATTGGGCGTGGCGATTGAACTGTTGGCAGCGATCCCCAGCATCGTGTACGGCATGTGGGGGTTATTTGTTTTTGCTCCGCTGTTTGCCACCTATTTCCAGCAACCCGTTGGTGATGTGTTATCAAGCATTCCCATTGTGGGCGAACTGTTTTCCGGCCCTGCCTTTGGTATTGGCATTCTGGCAGCGGGCATTATTCTTGCCATCATGATTATCCCCTATATTGCTTCTGTCATGCGTGATGTATTTGAGCAAACGCCCGTGATGATGAAAGAGTCAGCCTATGGGATAGGCTGTACCACATGGGAAGTAATTTGGCATATCGTCTTGCCTTATACCAAGAACGGTGTGATTGGCGGCGTTATGTTGGGGCTTGGCCGAGCGTTGGGGGAAACGATGGCCGTCACCTTTATCATCGGTAACACCTACCAGCTCGACAGCTTGTCTCTCTACATGCCCGGAAACAGCATTACTTCTGCATTGGCAAATGAATTTGCCGAAGCTGAATCTGGCCTGCATACCGCGGCCTTGATGGAACTGGGGCTGATTTTGTTTGTGATCACTTTCATTGTGTTGGCATTGTCAAAACTGATGATTATGCGTCTGGCAAAAAATGAGGGGTGCTGAGATGACAACCCACGATAATAACCAACAGTCCCGTTTGGCTGGCGCAGTACGTGAAGTAGGAATAGTCAATGAAGTGGATATGAAAAGCCGTCGTCGTATGCAGTCATGGCGTCGTCAGAAGAACCGCATTGCATTGATGTTGTCTATGGCGACGATGGCATTCGGCCTGTTCTGGCTGATTTGGATTTTAATCTCTACCGTGACTAAAGGCATTGATGGTATGTCGCTGGCGTTGTTTACCGAAATGACGCCCCCGCCCAATACAGAAGGGGGCGGGCTGGCAAACGCCATTGTCGGCAGTGGTCTGCTGATATTCTGGGCAACTGTCTTCGGCACGCCATTGGGCATTATGGCGGGCGTTTATCTGGCGGAATATGGCCGCCGTTCATGGTTGGCAGAGATAATCCGCTTTATCAATGACATCCTGCTTTCGGCTCCTTCGATTGTTGTCGGGTTGTTTGTCTATACGGTGATCGTGACGAAAATGCAGCATTTCTCAGGTTGGGCGGGAGTGATTGCATTGGCGCTGTTACAAATCCCTATCGTTATCCGCACGACGGAGAACATGCTGAAGCTGGTGCCGGATAACCTGCGCGAAGCGGCTTATGCACTGGGAACACCAAAATGGAAAATGATCTCTGCCATTACATTGAAAGCGTCAATGTCAGGCATTATTACCGGCGTCCTGTTAGCCATTGCCCGTATCGCGGGTGAAACCGCGCCGTTGTTGTTTACCTCGCTTTCCAACCAGTTTTGGAGCACAGATCTCAGCCAGCCGATTGCGAACCTGCCGGTTACTATCTTCAAGTTTGCCATGAGCCCATTCTCTGACTGGCAACAACTGGCATGGGCCGGGGTATTACTGATTACCTTGTGTGTACTGCTGATTAACATTGCAGCGCGTGTGCTGTTTGCGAATAAGAAGCACTAATATTTTATATAGGTAAAGAGAAGCTCTGATGAATAAGGTTAATGACATCGCAGGAAGCAAAATTCAGGTACGCGATCTGAACTTCTATTACGGTAAATTTCATGCGCTGAAAAACATCACGCTGGATATTGCACAGAATAAAGTCACGGCATTCATCGGGCCGTCAGGATGTGGTAAATCCACATTGCTGCGCACTTTCAACAAAATGTATGAACTGTATGGTGAGCAACGGGCAGAAGGTGAAATCATACTGGATGGCACCAATATCCTGATGGATAAGCAAGATATTGCCTTGTTACGCGCCAAAGTCGGAATGGTATTCCAGAAACCGACGCCATTCCCGATGTCAATTTACGACAACATTGCTTTTGGGGTGCGTCTGTTTGAAAAGCTGCCAAGAGCTGAAATGGATGAGCGAGTCCAATGGGCACTGACAAAAGCGGCCTTATGGAATGAAACCAAAGATAAGCTCCACCAGAGTGGATACAGCCTTTCTGGTGGTCAGCAGCAACGCTTGTGCATAGCCCGGGGCATTGCTATCCGCCCGGAAGTTTTATTGCTGGATGAGCCTTGTTCTGCACTTGACCCGATCTCTACCGGACGTATTGAAGAGCTGATTAGTGAGTTGAAATCGGAATATACCGTAGTGATTGTCACTCATAACATGCAGCAAGCGGCACGTTGTTCTGATTACACGGCATTTATGTACCTCGGTGAACTGATTGAATTCAGCGATACTGACAGACTGTTCACCACACCAAAGATGAAGCAGACTGAAGATTATATTACCGGCCGTTATGGCTGATTCGGCATAGACATGGGGAATAGCAAACGGGGAATAACATAAGATGGACAATCTGAACCTCAGCAAACACATATCCGGTCAGTTTAACGCTGAACTGGAACATATTCGTACCGAATTGATGACAATGGGCGGGCTGGTGGAAGAGCAGCTCAGTAAAGCGATTCTGGCGATGCACAATCAGGATGAAGCGCTGGCACGGCAAGTGATTGAGGATGATCAGAAGGTCAACATGATGGAAGTGGCGATCGATGAAGCCTGTGTCCGCATCATTGCAAAACGCCAGCCGACCGCCAGCGATTTGCGCCTTATCATGGTGATTTCCAAGACTATTGCCGAACTGGAACGCATTGGGGATGTCGCCAATAAAATTTGCCAGACTGCGCTTGAGAAATTTTCACATCAGCAGCAATCGTTGCTGGTTAGCCTGGAATCATTGGGGCGCCACACTATCCAGATGCTGCACGATGTACTGGATGCTTTTGCCCGCATGGATTTGGCAGAAGCCATTCGCATCTATCGTGAAGATAAAAAAGTCGATCAGGAATACGAAGGCATTGTCCGCCAGTTAATGACTTATATGATGGAAGATCCGAGAACGATCCCGAATGTTATGACTGCCCTTTTCTGCGCCCGCTCCATTGAGCGTATTGGCGATCGGTGCCAGAATATTTGTGAATTTATCTTTTATTACGTTAAAGGGCAGGATTTTCGCCACGTGGGTGGTGATAATCTGGAAAAATTGCTGACCAAAGACGAATAATGTTAACTGGCTGAAACGCTGGTATTTTCCCTCGGCGTTTTCTTTTTCTTATATTCTTTTAGGCTATAAATATAGCATTTTATATTATTTCATGTGCTATACCTAAATTGATAGCTTTTGTTGGTCATATAAAAATTAATAATCAACAGGGGTGTTCAATGAAGATTCGCAATAAATCCCGCGTAGCGGTTACTGCGCTGCTGACCAGCCTGACTCTGGTTTCTGGTCTGGTTTCTGGTGTAGCAAAAGCAGATAAGCTTGATGACATCAAAAAAGTCGGTACGGTACGTATTGCGGTATTTGACAGTAACCCGCCATTTGGTTTTATCGATCCGCAAACGAAAAAACTGGCAGGCTATGATGTGGACATTGCCAATGCCATTGCCAGTGATTTGGGGGTGAAGCTGGAACTGCGCCCAACAAACCCGGCAAACCGCATTCCTCTGCTTTCTTCCAAGAAAATTGACTTAATCGCTGCCAACTTCACGGTGACTGATGAGCGAGCTAAACAAGTCGATTTTTCCATTCCTTATTTTGCGACCGGTCAGAAATTTATTGCCCGCAAAGGTGTGCTGACCCAACCTGACGATATCGCCAAGTTGCGTATTGGAGCAGACAAAGGCACCGTACAGGAAATTACCTTACGTGAACGTTATCCAACCGCAAAAGTGATCTCTTATGACGATACACCGCTGGCATTTGCTGCTTTGAGAAATGGCAATGTTCAGGCGATTACACAGGATGATGCGAAATTGGTTGGCCTGCTGGCGAACGTTCCGGAAGCCCAGAAAGCCGACTTTGAAATTTCACCTTTCAGCATTACACGCGAATATCAGGCGGTAGCGGCTTCCAAAGGGGAAGGGCGACTGATTGACGCCGTTAACCAGACGTTATCTAAGCTGGAAAAAGAGGGTGAAGCGGAGAAAATCTACAATCGTTGGTTTGGCCCGGAAACCAAATCTGCCCAGCCGCGCGGCGATTTTAAATTTGCGCCATTGGAAAGTCAGGCAAAGCTGTAACTCATTAGGAAATAGCGGAAATCGCGTTTGAAATTAGCCTCGTCATAACGGGGCTTTGCTGCTTATTTATGCGGTGAATGATATGTTTGAGCAATTTATTACCGAGCACTTACTGGCTCCTGAATATCTGGGATGGCTCTGGCAGGGATTTTTGATCACTTTGTGGCTCTCTGCCTGTGCCATTGTTTCTTCCACCTTATTGGGCTTTGTGATTGCTGCGGCACGGGACAGCCAGATTAAGTCATTGCCTTGTAAAATATTGCGCTGGCTGGTCACGGCTTATACGACTGTATTTCGTAACACGCCTCTGTTGGTACAACTGTTTTTCTGGTACTTCGCATCGGGACAGATCTTGCCGCAAGAGGCAATGATGTGGCTGAACATGCCCCATGAAACAACAATTTTTGGCCTAACGCTGGAATGGCCGTCTTTTGAATTTCTGGCAGGATTTATCGGCCTGACGCTCTATTCCGCCCCTTTTGTGGCAGAAGAACTGCGTGCGGGTATTCAGGGCGTCGGCCGCGGGCAGAAATACGCCGCTCATGCGTTGGGCCTAACGGGTTGGCAGGCCATGCAGCATATTGTACTGCCACAGGCGCTGAAAATTGCCATGCCGCCTTTGCTGGGGCAATACATGAATATCGTCAAAAACTCTTCATTAACCATGGCGATTGGTGTAGCAGAACTGTCCTATGCTTCCCGTCAGGTGGAAACCCAATCCTTGCAAACCTTTGAGGCATTTGGTGTCGCAACCGTGCTTTACATCGCCATCATTGCCGTGATGGAAGGTTGGGGACAGTGGCGTCAGCAGAAAACATTAGCGAGGGGGTATTGAGATGGACTTTACCGTTATTGCTGAAAACTGGCGTTATTTGCTATTGGGCACTTTTCCCGATGGGCCGCTGGAAGGGGCGGCATTGACGCTGGCAATCAGCATCATGGCAGGTGTGATTTCTATCGTATTCGGCATTGTGGGCGGAATCGCTCTGGCGATGCTGCGTGGATTTTGGGCCAATCTGTTGGCGGCTGTATTGGGGTTTTTCCGTGCCATTCCCGTTATCATGCTGATTTTCTGGACATACTTCCTGTTGCCTGTGGTATTGGGAATGGAAATTCCTGAAATTACCACGGTCGTTTTTGCACTGGCGTTGATTACCTCGGCTTATCTGGCGCATGGTGTGAAAGCGGGTATTTTAGCGATCAGTGAAGGCCAATGGCGCGCGGGATTATCACTGGGGCTGAATCGTTGGGAAGTATTGTGGCATATCGTCTTACCACAGGCATTACGCATGATGGTGCCTTCATTTATCAACCAATGGATTGCATTAATTAAAGATACCTCCTTGGCTTATATTGTTGGTGTGGGGGAATTGTCATTTCTGGCGGCCCAAGTGAATAACCGCAGCATGGTTTATCCGATGGAAGTCTTTTTATTTGTTGCACTGGTGTATTTTGTGATGTGTTTATCACTGGAGTTGATCGCCAATTATATTGCCCGTCGTTTCTCGGTGAAACGTGAAAAAACCGCGTTCTTCGGATTTTGGCGCAAAAAAACATTGAATATGGTTCCACAAAGTTAATATCTGATATCTGGCAGATATTTTCGCTGTTGTATTAATTCCCTGCTGAGACGGTAGGGAATTTTTTATATTAAGCTAAAAATTGAGAGATTATTTTATTTACTCGCCAGATATTTTTCTTATTGAAACAATATGTTTTTATTTGTGTTATTGGTTTGGTTTTTAGAATGTTATCGGTGTTTTTTGATTAAATTTCCTGCTATAACGACACGGTGTAACGCAAGATAATAATGGTGAAGGATTAACATAATATGGCCAATTCGATTTACGTGACAATAAAAGGAAAGCTTCAAGGGTTGATTTCTCAAGGATGTTCTACACTGGATTCTATAGGTAATAAATTTCAGTTGGGGCATGAAGATCAAATATTTGCATTACAATTTAATCATGGTGTTTTTCGTTCACAAAATGTTGCTCATCAACCAGTTAAATTTGTAAAACCTCTGGATAAGTCCTCTCCGTTATTAATGATGGCAATTTCAAATAATGAAGAGCTTGACCTGATGTTTGAGTTTTATCGAACTTCACAAGCCGGTGGTCAAGAGCGTTTTTACTCAGTTAATTTGCGAAACGCGAAATTATTGAGTTTAAATGTACAATATCCGCACTCGGTCAACCATAATGATCAGCAACCAGAGGAAGTTGTTGCAGTCAGATATAAAGATATTGTTTGTCAGCATCATGTCGCCGGTACATCAGGATATTGTGCTTGGGAAGAGACAGTTTATTTTTCCATATGACAGGTTAAAACCACCGTCTTTAGACGGTGAATTTGACTTTAATGTTTTGACCTATGCGCGTTTACGAGGTGCGTGGTTCGACGACTTTCAGTCGTCGGCACCGAAGTGTGCTAACCCACCTACTTCAGTAGGTGGTAGTTAAGTGATCATATAAGTTACCTTGGAACAATATATAAAATAACAATCACAGGTGGTAATTAAAATGCGATTTGAAAGTCTTACATCACAACTCAGGAATGATTTTGATGAAAGTAAGCTGCCGAGTTTTCAGCATGCCAGAATGCTTGGTTCCATACATCACGGTGCTGCTGATATAAATTTTCAGGTTATTGCTGATGCATTGGATTGCCACCGTGATTCTTATGGCGCTGGAATTATTTATTCAGATGGACTGTTTAAGCGTTATTTGGTTAGACCATCAAAGAGACGCGGAAGCCAAGTTTCTTCTGAATTAACACATATTATTATCTTTAATCTTGAAGCAGGTACTACCCCAGAGGTAGAACTGGAAAAAACAGTTTCAGAACCTAGTTTAATGTTGGAAATTGGATCGACTGCGCTTTCGTGTGGGGGGCGTTGGTATCGGGATTCGGGTTACTGGGTTCAGGGGTGTTAGTACCATTTTCAGGAGGAACGAGTACACCATTAGTACTTTTATCCTACGCTGGACTAGCGGCTTCTGGCCTTCAATGTCTAAATGGAGGATATAGAATTTATCAACTGACAGGTGCAGGGAAGGAAGGGGGTGAGCATGTTGCTTGGTTAGACTCACAAGGTTGGTATATTACAACTACAACTATATTAGATACTATATCCTTGGCTTCTGGGGCAGCTGCGTTAAGGGAGTCATTTAAAACTTATAAGATAATGAGAACCGCTTCTCCTCGTAAGGCATCGGAATGGTTGAAAAGTATGCCGAGGCATGAGAGAAAACGGTTAACTGAAGAAATTATGCGATACAATAATCCAGGAATATCTAATCAAGCTATTAAAAAAGCGATAGCGCAAGGACAGTATATTAAACGTTATCCTACAGAGCAGATACAAAAGGCATTGCGAAACCATTTGAGAGATTCCCTCGTTGCAGCAAGTGGATTTGTAGGTAGTGGAATGACAGGAACAATCAGAAATCCAGAGAATATATTGAATTCAGGTAAGTATATTATTGGTACAATTTACTCTATTGCTTACGAAAATCAGGCTAGTTATTTATCTGAACACTTTTAATAACTATATTAATTATATGGATGTGTTGATTGTGATGATGATTTTATGAATATAAAAGATTTTGTTTTAAATACAGAGTTTAAAAAATTCTTGGATAAAGCCAAGGTGTTGGAAGTGAAAATAAAGAATGCTGATCCTACACTAGAAGATATCACTTTGGATGAGCTAAGTTATAAAAAATACTTTTATTATCCTAGTAGATTTAAAATAGGTCTTATAATATTTTTTATTATGATCGTTTATATGGCTTTTTTCTCAGGTGCAGCGGTAGCTATACCTGATTTGTTAGTCAATAATCCTAGCTATGAAATAAAATCTATTTCTTTTGTTTTATCATTAATAGTGAGTGGGTTGGTTTCGTTTTCTCATCTTGGTTTTACTTTAAGTGGATATTATTACGGCGCTGTCATTCAACGATATTTAAACTCTGTTGTATTTTTTTATAGTTTAGCTATGGCCCTCCTTAGAGGAGTATCTAGTGCTGTTGGATTTTATTTCCTTTTTATCGCCTTATGCTGTCTTTTTATCAAATTGATATTGAACAGCCAGTATTATATTGGTTTTCTATGGATGAGGATATGTACTAGAGCTAATCGTATTCTCTTTAAAAATGAGCTTGATAAAATAAAAGGACTTAATAAAAAACAGCTAAGGGAATATTCAAGAGTAATGAGTCTAGAAAAACGTAAAAAAATAAGAGATAAAAAAAGAGCAAGTCAGTCAGTGGAAAAATAGAAATAAACGGGAAAGATAATATGAATTTAACGAAAATGCTAACTAATAACCAATTCAAGCGTCTTCTGAGTTTTAATAGAAACATTGAAGACAGAATCAAAAGCGCTGATTCTTCTCTTACTGATATTCTTTATGTTAAATACAGAGTATTACTGTCAGCATCTCAGAGAACTACACTGCTTTTGGGCTTGGCATAAAGTGATTAGAAATAAATAAGAGGTACAGAGCATGGTGGCTCGTACCTCTTATTGTTGCTAATTAGCCAACTGATTAATGGCATTTACTTCTTCTGGGCATCGCAATTACCGCAGCAGTCACCAACAGCAATGTACCTGCCGCCATCAGTACTGACAGAAATGAGTGATTGAAGGCCTGTTTTGCCGCATGGATCAACGATGAAGCTGCGTCTCCTTGTAATCCTTCTGCGGCGATAAGGGCTTCATCAATGCTGTTTCGTGCGAGATCCGATAGGCCCATATCAGCCGGAAGGGTGAACGATGCAGAATAGACCGCTACCATCAGGCTGCCTAGAACAGCGATTCCGAGCAAGCTTCCCAGTTCGTAGGCGACTTCCTCAATAGAGGCGGCGGTGCCCGCGTTGTCTTCTGGCGCATTGAGCATGATGGAGGTAGAAGCGGCTGTCATTGCGGCACCGATACCAAATCCAATCACGCTAAATGCAACAATTTGCACGAACATACCGGACTGTAAGCTGACGAGATAGCCAAAGGAGCCAAGCCCGGCGAGGGCGAGAGAAAGCCAGATGATCCGCCCGGAACCCCATTTTGGTATAGCAAGCCCTGCCAAAGGACCGGCAATAAAAGAAGCGATAGGAATAGGTAAGATAAATAGCCCAGCTTGCAGAGGAGAAAATCCCATAGCGAGTTGAAAACGCTGGCTAACAGCAAGCTCTGTACCCACCAATGCCGCCGTGGAAACAAAGGCTGCGATGACTCCTACAGTAAAAGTACGGTTGCTGAAAAGCTTGAAGTCGATCATGGGGGTGGGTGAATTTAGCTGTCGGCGAATAAAAATAGTAGTAAAAATAAGTCCGATAGCGCCGACGGCTAACGCAGTTGCCAGTGACGGGGCTGGTTTACTAATTTCCTTGATGGCATAGGTAATGCCAACTAAGCCGATCATGATTTGCACGGAAGCAAGCAGGTCGAAAGTATGTTCTGGATTGCTCCGGCTTTTTTCAATAACGATCAGGGCGAAGCCAAGTGCGATGATAACGATCGGAACATTAATCAGGAAAACTGAGCCCCACCAATAATATTCGAGCAGGAGCCCGCCGATGACAGGGCCAAGTGCCGCGCCTCCCGAAGCGACGGCAGACCAAATGCCGATGGCCAGTGCTCGTTCGTCTGGGTCTTCAAATGATTGGCGGACTATCGCGAGTGTCGCTGGCATCATCATGGCAGCGCCAAAGGCAAGAATAACACGTGCTGCGATCAGCGTATCTGGGTTGGGAGAAAATGCCGCCATCAGCGATGTGAGGCCGAAAATCGCTAACCCGCTGGTAAAGAATTTTTTGGCCCCGAAACGGTCACTCAATGCTCCCATCGCGGGAAGCAGGCCCGCAATCGTTAAGGTATAGGCATTCATGATCCACAACTTCTCAGAGGCAGAAGCGCGTAAATCATGTGTCAGCCGTGGTAAGGCCGTATAGAGAACAGTCATATCAATAACAACGAGGAAAAGCGCACTGGAAATGATGGCTAGCACAAGCCAGCGAATATTTGATCTCATAAACTCACCAATGTGGTTCGGAGACAAAAGCCCGCCGAACCTTGACGAAATTGTTGCCAGTTATTATAAATACATACGTATTTAATTAAAAGGAAGTAGTATGGGACGACGCAAGAAAATTGATCGAGAAGTTTTGTTGGATGCAGCAGAACAAATTGTTACGACACATGGCGCAGCGGCTCTTACCATTGATGCACTGGCAAAGGCCGTCGGTATTACCAAAGGTGGGGTGCAATACAGTTTTAGTACCAAGGATAATCTTATTGATGCAATGTTTGAGCGTTGGGGAGCGAGTTATGATGAACAATTCCATAAAATGGCAGGCGATCATCCTCAACCGTTAACCGCAGTGCATGCACATATTGAGGCGACTATGCGATCTGACGAAGCCTCGACGGCAAAAGCCGCCGGATTACTGGCCGCGTTGCAACAAACGCCTGAGCATCTCAAATCAACCCAAATTTGGTATCGCGAACGCCTTGCGGGTTTGGATACGACGACTGAGGAAGGCCGTCAGGCACGTTTAGCCTTTTTAGCGACGGAGGGCGCTTTTGTTCTGCGCTTCTTCGGCCTAATGGATATCGGAGAAGATGAATGGAAAGATATCTTCAATGATATTCTTGCTTCTCTGCCATCCAAAGTTTCTTCTGAAAACTCAGTATCTGACAAAGAGTAACAGTCTGTTTCATCAATCTTTAAATACATAAGGGCCTGCCTGGGTAGGCTCTGACACGTTGTATTGTTTTTTGTTCGGATAAGTTAAAGAGACATCATAACGAATAAAATATCGCCATTCAATGAATCTCCTCAAGAATCATAATGTTACTTAACTTATTGATTAGTCATGCCGCAAACGTTTTCTTTTTTCCTCATTTCAGGGTAACGATTTATATGTGTTTCCTGTAGGATAAGTCGAAAACTTCGTTTTTTAGGAAACAACATTACATGAGCACAATAACTTCTGGCTCTGCGAATAGTCAGGGCTTGCTTCAGCGCGTGTTTAAATTAGAGGAACATGGCACGACAGTTCGTACTGAAATGATCGCCGGGCTGACGACTTTCTTGACCATGGTTTATATCGTCTTTGTGAATCCACAAATTTTGGCCGTGGCGGGGATGGATATTAAAGCAGTATTCGTTACTACCTGCTTAATTGCCGCAGTTGGCAGCATTATGATGGGATTAATAGCGAACTTACCCGTTGCTGTTGCTCCCGCGATGGGGCTGAATGCCTTTTTTGCCTTTGTCGTGGTTGGCGCGATGGGGATCTCATGGCAGGTTGCAATGGGCGCGATTTTCTGGGGCGCAGTGGGATTGTTGATTTTAACTATCTTCCGTGTGCGTTACTGGATGATCGCCAATATTCCATTAAGCCTGCGGGTGGGAATTACCAGTGGGATTGGCCTTTTTATTGCGATGATGGGGCTGAAAAATGCGGGCATTATTGTGCCAAATCCCGACACGATCGTTTCCATTGGCAATTTTGCTTCCCATAATGTCCTCTTGGGTACACTGGGCTTTTTCATTATTGCCATTTTAGCGGCCCGTAATTTTCATGCTGCGGTGTTGGTTTCCATTGTCGTGACAACCGGCATCGGCTTTATGCTGGGGCATGTCGAGTATCATGGAATTTTTGACCTGCCACCCAGTGTGATGAGCGTGGTGGGTAACGTCGATGTGAAAGGGGCTTTAAATATTGCTTTAGCGGGCGTTATCTTCTCGTTTATGTTGGTTAACCTGTTTGACTCTTCCGGCACATTGATTGGTGTGACGGATAAAGCAGGCATTGCGGACAGCAGTGGCAAATTCCCGCGAATGAAACAAGCCTTGTATGTGGACAGTATCAGTTCGGTAGCGGGTTCTTACATTGGAACTTCCTCGGTGACGGCCTATATTGAGAGTTCCTCCGGGGTTTCTGTGGGTGGTCGTACCGGCTTGACGGCGATTGTCGTCGGTATTTTATTCCTGCTGGTGATGTTTATCTCTCCGTTAGCGAGTATGGTGCCTGCCTATGCCACAGCGGGAGCGTTGGTTTATGTCGGTGTTTTGATGACTTCCAGCCTGACACGGGTTAAATGGAATGACCTGACTGAATCCGTACCTGCATTTATTACAGCCGTGATGATGCCATTTAGTTTTTCTATTACTGAAGGTATCGCGTTGGGTTTTATCGCCTACTGCGCCATGAAATTGGGAACAGGTAAATGGCGTGAGATTGGCCCTTGCGTCATTGTTGTGACGTTATTGTTTATCTTGAAAATGGTGTTTGTGGATGCCCACTAAACATGGTTGAGATGAAATAACGGGTCAATAATCTGAAATCCCGTAATTAATACGGGATTTCTATTTAAAATACAATTAACCATCTTTACCACGGTGTCCATCATGCCCACCGTTTGAGCCGCCTTTACCACCTTCTCCTCCTTTACCACCGTTAGAATTATGGCCTGTACCTCCATTCCCACCATTACCGCCATTGCCACCGTTACCGCCACTGCCACCATTTCCACCACTACCACCGTCGCCACCATTACCGCCACTGCCACCATTGCCGCCGCCAGATGCGCCGTTGCCGCCGTTACCCCCTGATTGCCCTGGATATTTCCCATCCCCACCGTTACCTCCATTTTTACAATTACTATTAGGTATTCCATCTTGACCATTTTGACCATGCTTTCCATCTAATTTCTTACAATCAATTATGTTTATAGTGGATTTTTTCTCAGACTCAGCATGTAATGATATAAAAGGAAAACTGAATATAGATGCAGTCATGATTATTATGCTTAATTTCATAAGTATTCCTTTTCATGATTTTTTAATGGGCTTACTCTTTGTAGGAGCTATTTTTAATAATTGGGATTTAATGGTTTCAGATGATTTTTGGTGTAACAGGTTTCTTCACGTAGTAATATTACACTGGCTTATTTAAAATGTGTTAAACGAACTTTAAACGAATATGTAACTATATTTAATGACAAGATTAATTCATATTATTTTGTTTTTTTTGACAATCAATCTCATAAATTCAATTGCTGTTTTTTCTCAACAAGAGTTTTTGGTTTAATTCTATTTATCTATTTGGCAAAGTATGATTGCTGATGTTTACATAGGATAAAAAATATGAAAAAAAGGACGGGGATTGTTGCGCTTTTTGGTCAGGCCAGACGAATACTCTTTATCAACAGGCTTGAGCCTGACATGAATATTGTCAGGCTTTTTTTGTTGGATGGTTGGTTATTGAATATTTTTCGGTGCGACAAAACCAATACAGACCGTTTGTGTTTCAGCGCTGGGTTGGGCCTGAAAAGAGAACGCTTCTTTATGGCTAACCGTCAAGGCAGGCCATTCCTGAAGAGTATGTTGGAATTTTTCTTCTTCGCAGCTCTTGCCTCGTTCCCCTACCAATAATGCCCCCTGATCTACGATATCGTTCTCTTTGATATGACGGTTATAGATATTTGGCGGTGCACCCTTATTCAATTCCCAAGGCTGTATCGTTTTTGGGTGGTAGTGACTATAGAACGTCAGCCATTCATGCAGATATTCTCCGCCAACATAGCGTAAAGGTGTTGGGTACAGCTCATTCCAACGTTGATCAAGTTGGCTGGTAAACGTTTTTATCCCCACAAATTTTTGCCCGGCATTACGAACATTTGCCATCATTACGCTGGTATAGCCAATCAAAACTAACACACCGAACACGGCCAATCCCCGTAACGTACTTTGCAGAGATTTGCGGGGATATACCGTTATTGATCCCACCAACAAGGCGGGGGCAACAATCATAAAAGGCTGTACCCACTCAGTCATGCGCCCGCCCTGATTGAAAGAGAACCAGCCATAAATAATCAGTAAAGGCAGTAGGATAACGATATTGACCAGCGCATTAGACTGCTGTTTGGGCCAGCCAATCCGGCCGTCCAACAGGTAAATAATCACACTGACAATGATCAATGGATAGAACACAGAGAACATTGCGCGGGTGGTATGTAGATTGAATCCTTTCTGAATTTGGGAATCTACCCATTTAAATGCGGCAAAGTCGTTATGCACCAGCCACCAGACATTCGGTAATACCAGCGCGAACCACAGCACAAGGGCGAGATAAAACATCGGTTCCCGATAGTTGCGGCGCACTTTGGGTGTGAACAGGGAGAGCAAAAAGACAGAACCGACAATGGCAAGTGAAGAATATTTCCCCATCGTTGCCAGCCCGGTGGTGAGCGCAAACGCCAGCCACCATTTGGGATGATCGTCAATCGCACGCAGGAAAAACAGCAGAGACCACGGCCAGAGCATGACCAAAAGGTAATTATCATTGTAAGGAATGATATCGAAATTAATGATGCCTGACAGGTTCAGCGTTAACATGGCAAGCCATGCCAGTACAATATTGCCTGTTAGCCGAAAAGCGAGCTGCCAGACACCAAGCATACCAATGGCAATGGCAACAAAGTGGGTGAAATACCAATAAAAGCTGAGAGAGATATTGCTGATATGGATAGTCGGGAGCATTATGGCACCGACTAGCCACGGGTTTTTTGGTGAGCCCCATTCCCCATTTATACCCCAGTTTAACGCTTCTACAGCGTCATAAGGAACGGTGGGATCGAGAGTATAAGTTGCGATTACCCATAAAACAGCATAACCAGTGACCCAAAGATACAATGGTATGCGGTAAGAAGAAGTATCAAAAAAACGCATGGTGATTCATGACCATAATATTTGAGTTAAATATTCCTAGAATATTAGCTGAACTTTAGACGATAAGTGAATGACATTGGATGTTATAGGTAGTTTCTGTTAGATTCCGCCGAAAATATCTTGATAAAAGAGAGTTGAGTCACAAGCTATGAGCCCGTTAAAGAAAAAATCACCAGCGAAACCTTCCGCTGGCAAGCAAAAAAAGAAAAGCCGTGCAGAGTTGGATGCTGAAGGGCGCGAACGTAAACGTGAGAAAAAGCGTCGCGGTAACCCTATTGGCAGCCGGAGTAACGGTAATGACAGAGATAAAAAACGTTCAGGCGACAAGCAGGAAAAAGATCCGCGTATCGGCAGTAAAGTTCCCGTCCCTCTGATCGTCGGTGAAAAAGCAACCACGGTGAAACCCGCTGTTAAACCGGTTGTGGAGACGCAGAAGCCACGCCTGTCACCGCAGGAAGAGCTGGAAATGTTGGAAAATGATGAGCGTCTGGATGACTTGTTGGCACGTCTTGAGCAGGGTGAAAAACTGTCTCCGGAAGACAATGCCTATGTTGACAACAAGCTCGACCGCATTGATACGTTAATGGAAGAACTGGGTATCAATCTGGAGAAAGACGACAGCGAAGAGGAACCGCAGGAAGATATCATGCAGTTGTTGAAGGGTAAATAATCCCTGCATCAATTGATTGTGATCATAAAAGGCGGGTTTATTCTGATAACCACAGTATTAATAACCACAGTATTAGTATGTTATTTATTGTGGTTATTGGGTAAACTATGGCAGCTATCGCGACGTAAACGTCGGTTGCGCAATATCATCATGGCCCGACATTTCAACTCCATGAAAAAGTTGTGCTTTGATGGGCGAAAACAGCGGAAGGAATAAGCATGTCAGAGCAAGCCATTGTTTGGGATCTGCCTTTGATCCAGAAATACAACTATTCAGGGCCTCGTTATACTTCATATCCAACAGCCCTGGAGTTTAACCAGCAGTACGATGATTCTGCTTTTTCTCAGGCTGCTGCTTGTTATCCTAACCGACCACTTTCTCTCTATATTCATATCCCGTTCTGCCATAAGCTGTGTTATTTCTGCGGCTGCAATAAGCTGGTCACTCGCCAAAAGCACAAAGCGGATGAGTATCTGAATGTGCTGGAAAAAGAGATTGCGTCACGGGCTGAATTATTTTCCCAGCGGAAAGTCAGCCAGATGCACTGGGGCGGAGGTACACCGACTTATCTGGATAAGGCGCAGATCAGCCGATTGATGTCGATGTTGCGTAGCCATTTCCATTTTCTTCCTGATGCCGAACTTTCCATTGAAATTGATCCGCGAGAAATTGAGCTTGATGTGATTGACCATCTGCGCCATGAAGGTTTTAACCGCCTTAGCATGGGTGTGCAGGATTTTAATAAAGACGTACAGCGTTTGGTGAATCGCGAGCAGGATGAAGAATTTATTTTTGAACTGGTCAGCCGGGCTCGTGAAGCCGGTTTTACATCCACCAGCATTGATTTGATTTACGGCTTGCCGAAACAGACTCCGGAGAGCTTTGCTTTCACATTGCAGCGCGTGTTGGCATTATCGCCTGATCGCCTGAGTGTATTCAATTACGCACATTTACCAAATTTGTTTGCGGCGCAGCGTAAGATCAAGGAACAGGACTTACCGACTGTGACTCAAAAGCTGGATATTTTGCAGGAAACGATTTCAACCCTGACAAATAACGGATATCAATTTATTGGCATGGATCACTTTGCCCGCCCTGATGATGAATTGGCGATTGCCCAGCGGGAAGGTGTTTTGCACCGTAATTTTCAGGGATACACTACGCAGGGAGAATGCGATTTGCTTGGCATGGGCGTCTCGGCCATCAGTATGTTGGGAGACAGCTATGCCCAGAACCAGAAAGATCTGAAAACCTATTATGCTGCGATAGAAGCACAGGGGCAGGCATTATGGCGTGGTTTGATGCTGACGCAGGATGATTGCATCCGCCGTGATGTGATCAAGGCGCTGATTTGTAATTTCCGGCTGAACTTTGCGGATATCGAACAAAATTATGGGCTGAATTTCGCTGATTACTTTGCCGAAGACCTGCAATTGTTAGCTCCATTGGCGGAAGATGGGCTAGTTAAAGTGACGGAATCGCAGATTCAGGTATCTCCGAAAGGGCGCTTACTGATCCGTAATATTTGCATGTGTTTTGATAGCTACCTGCGTAACCAAATGCGTCAGAGGCAATTTTCGCGGGTGATATGAATTACTATGCCATTGTGATGGGCGTAATCAGGCAGTTAGATTACCTGTTGAGTTTGAGTTCGACACTGACCGCGTTTACATTCAAAAAAACGAGAATGATGATGTTCTGGATGCAAATGTTCGTAACCAGAACATCACAGAACGCGTTTCTTCTATTTAATGTGATGCCAACACTGTAAAGAAATTAGGGTCATCTTGGATAATCGCCAACACCTTTGCCGCCAGACCTGTAGGGTTTCTACGCTTTTGCTCCCAGCTCTTAATCGTATCGAGACTAGTGCCAAGTGCTGCCGCCATATCTGCTTGTGAAATGTTCAGCTGGGTACGAATAGCTTTTACATCAGCAACTTCGTAGCGGGTGACACGCGCTGCGGCTTTCTTGCCTTGTTTGATGTCGACCGCTTCTTCAAGGGATGCTTTCAACTCGTCAAAAAAATTCATATTACACCTCATCTTTCAGTAACTTGGTCAGTTTTTTCAATTCTGATTTTTCTCAATCCACCTGTGTCCCGTATAAGATCCCCTTTATCCGGTGACTCTATCAGTTCGCATTGCAGCTCTTTGAGTGCGTCATCCGTGGCAATCTGTTTTATCTGCCGGGTGAACATCGTAGTTTCGATAAACTCTATTGCATGACTCACTGGCAAAACCTCCGTCCACATTGGAGTACAAAGTACCCCTTTTTTGATAAACTGTAAACACAGAATTTGAAATGGTTATCGGATTAAAAGCACACAACTTATCATCATTTATGAAGTTTCGGATAGGTTAAGCATCGCATGATTACAGTAAGTTATGACGAATATTGCGGACTTTTGGGAATCACAACAAACAGGATGCTATAAGCTTTCGTTTTCATGGAGATCTATTCCAACCCCAACTCCTTCAATTTCCGCGTTATTGTATTCCTTCCCCAACCCAGCAAACGGGCGGCTTCCTGTTTATGCCCATTTGTATATTCCAGCGCGCAATTAAGCAGTGTGCGCTCCAGCAATGGCAGAGCATCAGAAAGAAGATCGGTTTTTCCCTCTTTTAGCGCATGTTGCGCCCATGCTGCTAACAGATGCGACCAATTTTCAGGTGTAGCAGAGTGAGAAACCGGCGCATTTCCTGTTTGTTCTGTAGTTTGGTTTCCAATCAGATCAGCAGGCAAATCCTGTACCAACACTTCCTTACTGGCAGCCATGACGGTCAGCCAGCGGCAGACGTTTTCCAATTGGCGGACATTCCCTGACCACGGCAGGCGCATCAAAGCAAGCTCAGTATTAGGATGCAGCACTTTGGCTTCAACACCCAGCTCTATCGCGGTTTGTTGCAGGAAATGGTGGGCCAGGCGAGGAATATCTTCCACTCTGTCCCGCAAGGGTGGCAACTGAACACGGATAACATTCAGTCGATGATAGAGATCTTCCCGGAACTTGCCTTCCGCAACGCGTTGTTCAAGGTTCTGGTGAGTCGCCGCAATGATACGGACATCAACCTTCACTGGTGCATAACCGCCGACACGATAAAATTGCCCCTCAGCCAAAACGCGCAATAAACGGGTTTGGATATCCAGTGGCATATCACCGATTTCATCCAAAAACAGCGAGCCGCCATTGGCTTGTTCAAAACGCCCGTGACGCACTTGATTAGCGCCTGTAAAAGCGCCTTTTTCATGACCAAACAGTTCAGACTCAATCAAATCTTTCGGGATTGCTGCCATATTCAGGGCAATAAACGGTGCAGAAGCGCGTGGGCTATGGCGGTGCAGGGCATGGGCAACCAGCTCTTTTCCTGTGCCGGACTCCCCATTGATTAATACACTGATGGAAGAGCGGGAAAGCCGGCCGATAATCCGGTATACCTCCTGCATAGAGGGAGCCTCTCCGATAATATCTGAAACAGATGCCGCCACTTGCGGGTTGGAAGAGGATTGATGTTGTTCGCGATAGTGATTCAAAGCCCGTTCAACCAACGCAACGGTTTCGTCAATATCGAAGGGTTTAGGCAGATAATCGAACGCACCATGTTGATAGGCACTGACGGCGGCATCCAGATCAGAATGTGCAGTCATAATGATGACCGGAAGCTGTGGATGGCTCTGTTTGATCTGACTAAGCAGGCTTAGCCCGTCGAGACCGGGCATGCGGATATCTGACAGAAGCACTTCAGGACAGCCCTGAGAGAGTGCAGCCAGCACAGTATCGGTATTTTCAAAACAGGTACACGCCATTCCCGCGCCACTCAGCGCCCGTTCCAGTACCCAGCGGATAGAACTATCGTCATCAACGACCCAGACTTTTCCTCGTTGCATTGTCACCCTCTGCTTCTTGAGCGGTTATTTCTTGATAGGCAGGTAAATGGAAAATTCCGTATGCCCCGGCCAACTGGTGAATTCGATTTTGCCAGCATGTTGGTCGATAAGATTACGGGCGATGGACAGCCCAAGTCCAGTGCCACCTTTATGCCCGCTGACCATAGGGTAAAACAGCGTATCCTGAATATTGGCCGGAACGCCAGGTCCGTCATCTTTAATATCAATTCTGGCAGCCAGACGGTAACGTTCACCCTGTAAAGTAATCTGGAATGCGGTTCGGGTTCTCAGTGTGATAGTGCCCCCTTTTTCCCCCAGTGCCTGTAGCGCATTGCGGGTGATATTCAGTAACACCTGCTCAATTTGATCAGGATAGTGAGCCAGTTCTGGCAGACTGGGATCATAATCTTTGGTCAGCGTGACATTGGAAGGCATTTCCAGCGCAACCAATTGATAAACGCGCTCGACGACATGATGAATGCTCTGACTGGTTTGAGCGCCCGGATGCTGTGGCCCCAATAAACGATCAACAAGGCCGCGTAGCCTGTCGGCTTGTTCAATAATCACTTGGGTATATTCCCGCAAGGCGGGATCGGGTAACGCCTTGGCAAGTAATTGTGCGGCTCCCCGCAGTCCTCCAAGGGGGTTTTTTATTTCATGTGCCAGCCCCCGAACCAATTCCCGCGCAGCCGCCTGCTGTGCTTGTTGAATCTGCTCTTGGCTTAAACGGCGTTGACTATCCATAGGCGCCAGTTCCAGCAGGATAAACTGTTCGGAAATTGGTTGGGCACTGAGCGACATCACATGAGAGTGATTGTTGATCACCAGAATGACTTCGTTATCGGTAAAACCATGTCCGTTGATCAAACTGGCACGCATCAATTCTGTATCCAGAGAAATATAGCCAAACAGAATGGGAAGAGGCGTACCAAATAATTTACGTGTACTTTGCGCCAAAAGCTGCATAGCAGAATGATTGGCGTAGTGGATAATCAAATCATTATCCAGCACCAATACGCTGGTTATCAGTGAGTCGAGAATTTGTTCTGCTTTGGGTAAATCAGCCATCGTCATTCAATCTCTGCACGTTTTTGGTGCATTGTAGCTTATTTCAGCATAACTCAATGAGTTCCTCTGCTCAGTATGTAAAAGAGCCCATCCTAAGATGGGCCAAAAGTTTCACGGCAACAAAAAAGGAACAACGGCGATGCCATCAAGCACGCTATAAAGCATTACACGCTGTAATACAGTTCAAACTCCAGAGGATGCGGAGTCATGCGAACGCGTTCAATTTCAGCATTCAATAAATTGATATAAGCATCAATTGAATCATCAGTGAAAACACCGGCACGTGTCAGGAATTCGCGGTCTGCATCCAATGCAGCCAGAGCGTCTTCCAGAGAAGAGGCCACAGTCGGGATCTCCTGCGCTTCTTCTGCTGGCAGGTCATACAAGTTTTTATCCATCGCATCACCCGGATGAATTTTATTGATGATACCGTCGAGACCCGCCATCAACAGGGCAGAGAAGGCCAGATAAGGGTTAGCCGCAGGATCAGGGAAACGCACTTCAATACGGCGGGCTTTAGTACTGGACACAACCGGAATACGGATAGAAGCAGAACGGTTGCGGGCAGAATAAGCCAGCATGACCGGGGCTTCAAAACCGGGCACCAGACGCTTGTACGAGTTGGTTGTCGGGTTGGTAAAGGCATTCAACGCGCGGGCATGTTTGATGATACCGCCGATATAGTACAGGGCCATCTCGGACAAACCGCCGTATTTGTCACCAGCAAACAGATTGGTGCCATTTTTGGAAAGCGACATATGGCAGTGCATACCAGAGCCGTTATCTCCCACCAGCGGTTTTGGCATAAATGTCGCAGTCTTGCCAAATTTATGGGCCACATTATGCACCACGTACTTATAAATCTGAGTCTCATCCGCTTTTTTGGTCATCGTATTAAAGCGGGTGGCAACTTCGTTTTGTCCGGCGGTCGCAACTTCATGGTGGTGAGCTTCAACCACCAGCCCCATCTTTTCCATTGTCAGACACATGGCTGAACGCAGATCCTGGGAAGAATCGACTGGTGGAACAGGGAAATACCCCCCTTTGATGCCGGGACGATGGCCTTTGTTACCGTTTTCATAACGTGTACCGCTGTTCCATGCAGCTTCGGTATCATCAATATGGTAATAAGAACCGGAGATGGAACTACCAAAACGGATATCATCGAACAGGAAAAATTCGGGTTCTGGCCCAAATAGCACCGTATCTGCAATGTCGCTTGCACGTAAGAAATCTTCCGCGCGTTTTGCAATAGAGCGAGGGTCGCGGTCATAACCTTGCATTGTGCCGGGTTCCAGAATATCGCAGCGCACAATGAGTGTGGCATCATTAAAGAATGGATCAAGCATTGCCGTACTTGGATCCGGCATTAACACCATGTCGGATTCATTAATGCCCTTCCAGCCACCAATAGATGAACCATCAAACATTTTGCCATCTTCAAAGAAATCCTCATCAACTTGGTGGGCAGGAATGGTGATATGTTGCTCTTTACCTTTAGTATCAGTAAAACGTAAGTCAATAAATTTCACCTGATGTTCTTCAATCATGGACAAAACATGTTCAACGGACATACTAAGCTCTCCTGGTTTACGTCGGCTGGATAAAACGATGCAGGGAATGCAGTCTTATCTTTCTATTTCTATCGCAAAAAAAGAATGCGAAAAGTGTGCCAACTTTTTAAAAGCGCTTAATAGCAATGAATAAATTTTTGAATGGCGGAATGTGAACAGATAAACAGCACTTTTGAGATATAGTTGCACTAAATCAGGGATAATCAAGCGCAGAGTGCACCATAATGGTGAATGCTAGGTGTTGGATCAGGCGCAACCTGATTTTTCTATTTTCAGACATCTTGATTGCGCCTGTTATTTCAAAGTGAAGCGATTATTATCGTATCCACCTTATTTTAACGCGATGCTCGACTTTTATGATGAGTTGAAATGACATAGCCGCTCCTTTATAACTTTAAGTCGTCAAAAATAGAGAAATAAAGGAACAAAAGGCTATGTCACAGCA